>NZ_JBEZNF010000007.1:0-274310 GCF_040653095.1 Streptomyces sp. NPDC048057 | reverse complement strand
CGCCCCCACCCGGGCCGCTAGGCCCAGGGGGAGAGCCAATGCGGTGGGGGTACCACCGTGCCCGCAGGGCACAGGGGGCCATTGGCGACCGACGACAACGCGGAGTGGGGGCACCTCCCGGGCCGAAGGCCCAGGGGGAATGGTGCCAGGGCACGCGAGCCCAGCAAGGTCCGTAAGACACGCCCTAGGGGCTCTTCACGTCCGTGCGTACGGAGCCGGGGGCGTCGGATGCGGCGCCCCCGGTTGCGTTCCGGGACGTGGGACGGCCGACAGGCCCTCGCCCTCAGTCCACGGCGCCCTGTTCGTACGGCGCGAGGTCGTGCACGACCGCGAAGCCGAGGCCGTACGCGCTCATCCCCCGCCCGTACGCCCCGAGGTGCACTCCCGGGCCCCCCGTGCTGCCGGTGGAGCCCGCCAGCACCCAGCCGAAGTCCGTCTCGCGGTAGTGGAACGGCATGGGCTCGCCGTTCACGGGCAGCGACAGCTGCGACCACTCCGGCCCGTCGAGGTCGTCGGCGAGGACGAAGGCCGTCTCGGTCTGCTGGTCCAGCCAGTCGTCCCGCAGCGCGTGGTCCAGCTGGGGCGGCCAGGTGTGCGCCAGCAGCCCGGAGCCGGCCAGCCAGGCCGCGGAGGAGACCGTGGTGGCGTCCAGGACGCCCGTGCCGTCGCCGCTGCGGCGCACCGGGCTGGCGGCGACCGTGACGACCACCGCGAAGCGCTCCCGCAGGGTGACCGCGGCGTCGGACCGTATCGACGGCGCGTCGCCGTGGCCCAGGGAGCCGTGCTGCACGACGCCGTCGGCCGCCGCGGCGACCTGCATCAGCCGGCGCGGGCCGGTGAACGCCTCGTCGAGCCCGTACCAGGGGAAGGACGCACGGGCGTAGTCGTCGAGGGTGCGCCGTCCGTGAAAGGCCGGTGTCGGCCCGTCCGCGGTCTGGTCCGCCTCCCGACTCGTCGTCTCCATCTACCCGGCCGCCTTCCTCCGTGTCCGAGGTCCGGAGCGGACCCGCCCCCCTCGGGCGTCCTCGCGTCCTGACAGATGGAGAGAATAACCACCCCGCTCGAACTCCCAGGGATTGACCGGGGTCAGCAGGCGGATACGACCCGACTGCGGACGCGGGCGGGCCGGGGACCGCCCGCGCGGGGGACGGCCCGTGGCATCCGGCGGAACGGGCCCGTCGGGCGGGGCGGAGGGGTCTCTCAGGTGGCGTCGGCGTCGAAGGGCGGACGCGTGGTCTGCTCGGCCGGCTCGCGCTTCCTCAGCAGGTCGGGAGTGCCGGCGGTGGGCTTCTTGAGCAGGTCGGGGGTGCCGGTGGTGGTGCCGGTGGACTTCTTGAGCAGGTCCGGGGTGCCGTCCGACGGGCCCGCGACCGCGGCGGGCACAGCCCGGTCCGCGTCGGATTCGGCGTCCGCAGACTTGGTGCCGTTGACCGCGTCCGCGACCTCGTTCATCTCCTTGCGGAGATCGAAGGAGCTGCCCAGCTCCTTCAGCTCGCGCAGTTCCTCGTTCTCGTTGAGGTGCTTGCGGATGAACGTCTTCGGGTTCAGGTCCTCGAATTCGAAGTCCTTGAACTCCGGGCCGAGTTCCTCACGGATGTCCTCCTTGGCGCTGTCGGAGAACTGGCGGATCTTCCGGAGCGTGCGGGTGACGTCCTGGATCACCTTGGGGAGCTTGTCGGGGCCGAAGATGAGCACGGCGAGCACGACGAGAGCCACCAGCTCCAGTACGCCTATGTCATTGAACACCCTGCTGCTCCTCGTGTTCTCCGTGGGCCGTGGGTCAAAACGGGTCCGGACCCGAACCACGGTACCCGGCGGAACTTCCGTGCGTCACGTGCCGGGACGGGGTGATCGCCGGCGCGGCGCGGCGTACATCCGCTGTTCACGGGCCGTACGCCGACCGGTGCGCCGGCGTCGGTTCCCACGCCCGTGCCGGGGGTCAGCCGGCTTCGGAGGAGCCGAGCGTCAGCTTCTTCGTCAGCTCCTTGCCGTCGCGCTCGATGGTGAGCTCCAACTCGTCGCCCGGACGGTGGGCCCGGATCTTGACGATCAGTTCCTCGCCGCCGCTCACCTTCTGGCCGTCGACCTCGGTGATCACGTCACCGGGCCGGATGCCGGCCTTGGCGCTGGGGCCGTCGGGGACGACGGTGGGGCTGTCGTCCTTGTTCTTCTCGGCCACGCGGGCGCCGGCACCGTCGTACTTCAGGTCCAGGTTGACGCCGATCACCGGATGGGTGGCCTTACCGGTGTTGATCAGCTCTTCGGCGACGCGCTTGCCCTGGTTGATGGGGATGGCGAAGCCGAGGCCGATGGAGCCGGACTGGCCGCCCTTGGGTCCGTCGCCGGTGTCGGCGGCGCGGATGGCGCTGTTGATGCCGACGACCCGGGCCTTGGCGTCGACCAGCGGGCCGCCGGAGTTGCCGGGGTTTATCGGGGCGTCCGTCTGGAGGGCGTTGACGTAGCTGACGTCGCTGCCGTCGCCGCGCTCGCCGCCGGCGGTGATCGGGCGCTCCTTGGCGCTGATGATGCCGGAGGTGACGGTGTTCTGGAGGTCGAAGGGGGCGCCGATGGCGACGACGGGGTCGCCGACGCGGACGTTGTCCGAATTCCCCAGGGGGAGCGGGGTGAGGCCGGCGACGCCCTTCACCTTGACCACGGCGAGGTCGTAGCCGGCGTCCTTGCCGACGAGGGTGGCGCGGGCGCTCTCGCCGCTGCTGAAGGTGATCGTGATCTCGCCGGAGGCACTGGCGGGGTCGACGACGTGGTTGTTGGTGAGGATGTGGCCCTGCTTGTCCAGGACGAAGCCGGTGCCGGTGCCCTGCTCGCCGGCGCCGCTGACGTGCAGGGTGACCACGCTGGGCAGGGCGCTGGCGGCGATGCCGGCGACGCTGTCGGGGGCCCGGCCGCCGCTGTCCTTCGGGGACTGGTCCAGCTGGATCAGATCGCTGCCGAACCCGCCGTTGCGCTCGGTGTACGAGCCGATGCCGCCGCCGATGACGCCGGAGACCAGGGCCAGCAGCACCGCGCCGGCCACCAGCGGGCCACGGCCGCTCTTGCGGCGGCCGGGGCCGCCGGGGTGGGTCAGCGGCGCCGCGGGCGCTCCGGAGGCCCCAGGGGCGCCCCACGGGTCGTACTGGAGCCACTGCGAGGCCGGCTGCGGCGCGGCCTGCGTCGGGACGACCGGCTGCTGGGGCGGGGCCGTGTGCGGCTGCTGCGGTGGTGCGTGGGGCGGCGGGGTGAACCCGGCGCCGTCCGTCGTCGGATGCGCGGTGGGGTGCGCCGGAGGAGGCGGGGCGCCGGCGTCCGCACCGGCCGGCGGGGCCGCGGCCGGTGACGGGGGTACGGCCGTGCCGTGCGCGGGAGTCGGTACGGGCCGCTGGACGGGCGGCGCGGGTGCCCACGGCCCGGGGCCGCCGTACGGCGGGGTGCTGTAGGCGTCGGGTTGGTGCAACGGCCGGGGTGGCTGCGCCGGGACGCCACCGGCGACCGGCTCGGTCGTCGGGCCGGGCTCGGCGGGGACCGCGTCGGCGGGCTGTCCGGGCGTCGGCGCCCCGGGCCGGGGCGCCGACGGCGGGGTGGACTCGGGTGCCGCCGGCTGCCCCGTGGGCTCGGGGGGAGTCTCCTGGCCCGCGCCGGGCCGACTCCACCACTTCGCCTTGGGTCGGGTGGGCTTCCCGTCGTCCATGCTCTCCCCGCAAATGCCGATTACGCGGCGCCCACGCGCACGCCTCCAGAGATTCAACCAGGTTTGCGAATCCCCTTGCAGGGCTGCGCTTGAGGGCAGCCCCGAAGGAGTGCGTCAGCGGGCGTGCTGTGGCCCGGGCCCCGGGGAGGGGGCGACCAGGTGGGTGGGCGAGGGCGTCGCCTGGGCGACGAGGCCCGGGACGCTGGAGAGCTGGAGCGCGCTGCCCGTGGGACGTATCAGCGGGGGCACCTTGAAGGCGGGGAACGCCGAGTACAGCACGGAGCGGGAGGGGTGGGAGGCCAGGCTGAGCGGCGCCGGGGTGGCCAGCGGGACCAGACCCGACGTGGTGCGCTCCTCGGACCTCGTGGACCCCGCGCCACCGCTCCGCCGCCGCTCGTACTCCGCGGCGCGGGCCGCTGCGGCGGTGGTCGGGGCGTTGGCACCGGCACCCAGCCCGCTGCCGGGGGTGGCGCCGGTGCCGGGGGTGCCGTTGGGCACGGGGGCCCGCAGCGGGGTGGTGCTGCCGCCCTGGCCGCCGGCCCGGGAGCCGGAGGAGGACGTGGAGTCCAGCGGGAGCGAGGCGCCGAGGGCGATCGCCGCGAAGGAGACCGCGCTGGCCGCCGCGAAGGCGAACCGCCGGCCGCGCCACAGCGAGCGGTCGGCGTCCTGACGACCGACCTCATGGATCCGAAACCCAGTCGATGGCGCCGGCGCCGGGGCCGGCCCCGGAGAGCGACGCCCCGGGCCGCCGGGCAGCGCCGGGCCGTGGGCGGCCGGATGCGGCCCGGGAACGTATCCGAAGGCTCCCGGGCGGCGGACGCCCGGTCTTCCCGCGGACGGGCTCAGCGCTCCGAAGAGGGCTTCGGTGTCCCCCATGCGCCCGCCGAACGGGCCGCCGGTCTCGTCGTCGTCCCGGGAGCCCCCGAGCACGCCCGGGCCTCCGGGCAGCCCTTGGAGCCGCGCGAGCAGCCCTTCGGAGGGCGGCGGGGGCGCGGCGTGCGCGAAGACGTCCTTGAGTCGGCGCTGGGCGTCGGCTTCGGCCTTGCAGCGGGGACAGGTGGCGAGATGGGCGAGGACCCGGTCCCGCGCGTCGTGTTTCAGCTCGCCGTCGACCAGGGCTGCGAGCCGATCCCCGAGGTGCTGCTCGGCGGGGGTCGGGGAGATGGGGCTGGATCCGCTCACGCCGGCCCGCCCTCCCCTGCGAGCCCGACCGCCCCCACCAGGGCGCGCTGCTGCTCGGCGCGCGCCTCGGGCGAGCGGTGCTTCAGGGCCTTGCGCAGGTGCGAACGGCCGCGGTGGATCCGGCTGCGGACGGTGCCGAGCTTGACCCCGAGGGTCGCGGCGATCTCCTCGTACGACAGGCCCTCGATGTCACAGAGGACCACGGCGGCGCGGAACTCCGGCGCGAGGGTGTCCAGGGCCTGCTGGACGTCTGCGTCGAAGTGCGTGTCGTTGAAGGCCTGCTGCGGGGACGGCTCGCGGCTCGGCAGTCGCTCCGCCGCGTCGTCGCCGAGCGAGTCGAAGCGGATGCGCTGCTTGCGGCGGACCATGTCCAGGAAGAGATTGGTGGTGATGCGGTGCAGCCAGCCCTCGAACGTGCCGGGGGTGTAGGTCGACAGGGAGCGGAAGACGCGGACGAAGACTTCTTGGGTCAGGTCCTCGGCGTCGTGCTGGTTCCCCGTGAGACGGTAGGCGAGGCGGTAGACGCGGCCGCTGTGCGTGCTGACGATCTCCTCCCAGGAGGGGGGCGTCCACGCCTGCGATTCCGCATCCGATGCGAAGGTCGCGGTGGCTGCGGCGGTGGCGGCGGTGGAACGGTCAGCATTGTGGGTCACAAATTTCGGCTCACCCGGTGACCTGATGAGGAAGCGGCGAAGCGCTCCCTTCCGATCCGCAGGTGCAGCCGCACCTCCCCTGTCGGCTCTGGTGGTGTCCAGCGGAGCCCCTACCATAGCCACTCCGTCCGTTAGCTCCGGATAAGAATCTTTACGCGAATTTGGATCCCGCTTACCTGCCCGATCCATCCGTCCCCCCGGTTTCTTCCTCCGAACGCTTCTCCGCTGGTCCCTCGCCCGCCCGTTCTCGACATCGGCCCGTCGCGCCTTGTCGCGCCCTTTCTTCTAACGCGCGGTCCCATCTGCGGGTTCCCACCCGCAGCGGATACAGTCAACGTCGCGTTCAACTACGGGGACAGGAGAGGCCCATTACCGCAAACCGGCAGACAAGCTGGGCGTTCGCCGACGCCTTTGTCGCCGAGGACGACGCGCTGCGCTGGGCCCGCGACCGGGCCCGGGAGGCTGGCGTCCCCTCGGTGTCGCCAGGCACCGGCGCCGCGCTGCGTCTGCTGGCGGCCACGGCGGACGCGAAAGCGGTAGCGGAAATCGGTACGGGAACGGGCGTCTCCGGCGTCTATCTGCTCCAGGGCATGCGCCCCGACGGAGTGCTGACCACGGTCGACCTGGAACCGGAACGCCAGCAGTTCGCCAAGCAGGCTTTCCAGGTGGCGGGATTCGCCAGTAACCGCGCCCGCTTCATTCCCGGGCGCGCCCTGGACGTGTTGCCCCGCCTCGCGGACGGGGGGTACGACCTCGTCTTCTGCGACGGCGACCGGCTGGAGTGCCTGGACTACCTCGCCGAATCGTTGCGTCTGCTGCGCCCCGGCGGGATCGTCTGCTTCGAGGGCGTCTTCGCCCGGGGCCGTACGGTCGACTCGGCGGCGCAGCCCGCGGAGGTGCTGCGGCTGCGCGAGCTGCTGCGCGCGGTCCGCGAGAGCCAGGAGCTGGTGCCGTCGCTGCTGCCGGTGGGCGACGGCCTGCTGTGCGCGGTGCGCCGGGGCTGAGCCGCGGCGCACTGGTGCCGGACACACCACCGCCCCGGCACCCTGGGGTGCCGGGGCGGTGGGCCGGTCCTGGGGTGGCTCGCGTTAGCCGACGACCTTCTTCAGGGCGTCGCCGAGCGCGTCGGCCTCGTCCGGGGTCAGCTCGACGACGAGCCGACCGCCGCCTTCGAGCGGAACGCGCATGACGATGCCCCGCCCCTCCTTGGTCACCTCGAGCGGGCCATCGCCCGTCCGCGGCTTCATGGCCGCCATGCTCGTTCCCCTTCCTGAAACCAGCTCATCGTCTACCGACCTGCGCCTGGGCAGGCGCTCGTCACGGCATCGAACACATTGCTTCCAGGTCATTATCCCGCATGCCGGGACCCGATGACCAACATCGGTCGGCATCGCTTAGGCAACGCGCTTTCCCAAAACCACCCAATTCGGCGATCCACCTGCAATACTCCGCCAGCCCTCGGGGCGGGGCCGGGTCCGCATGTGCCCGGTGGCCGCCGAAGGTTTTCTTTGAGCCAGGTCACAGCGCGTACCCCTGTCCAGTGGATCTCCGCCGTGCTGAGCTGAGGACCCGGGAGACCGGGAAGAAGCCACCAGCGACGCAGACGACCCGGCAGACGACCCGAGAGAGCCGCAAAGGGGACCCGAGATGGCCGACTCCGTGCTGTACGACGTGACCGACGGACTCGCGACGATCACGCTCAACCGGCCCGACGCCATGAACGCGCTGAACGTCGAGACCAAGGTGGCGCTGCGGGACGCCGCAGCGGCGGCGGGCTCCGACCCCGCCGTGCGGGCCGTGCTGCTCGCCGCGAACGGCCGCGCCTTCTGCGTCGGCCAGGACCTCAAGGAGCACATCGCGCTGCTGGAGGAGGACCGCACGACCGGCACGCAGCACACCATGACCACCGTGTCCGAGCACTACAACCCGGTGGTGCGGGCCCTGGCGACCATGCCCAAGCCGGTCGTCGCCGCGGTGAACGGCGTCGCGGCGGGCGCGGGCCTCGGCTTCGCCCTGGCCGCGGACTACCGGGTCGTGGCGGACACCGCGAAGTTCACCACCGCCTTCGCGGGGGTCGCGCTCACCGCCGACTCCGGGGTGTCCTGGACCCTCCCCCGGCTCGTCGGCCAGGGCCGCGCGGCGGACCTGCTGCTCTTCCCGCGCACCCTGTCCGCGCAGGAGGCGTACGACCTCGGGATCGCCAGCAAGGTCGTCCCGGCCGACGACCTCGCGGCCGAGGCCCTGGCCGCCGCCCGGGCCCTGGCACAGGGGCCGACGGTGGCGTACGCGGCGATCAAGGAGTCCCTCGCCCACGGCGCCGCGCACTCGCTGGAGGAGACCCTGGCCAAGGAGGGCGAACTCCAGACGCGGGCGGGCACCTCCGAGGACCACGGCATCGCGGTGCGGGCCTTCGTCGCGAAGGAGAAGCCCCGCTACCTCGGCCGGTGATCCGGCTGACCCGGGGCAGCCCCGCGGAGGCGACTCACGGACGGCCGCGGGCGATGCAGCCCTGGAGGTGGTCGTCGACCAGGCCGCACGCCTGCATCAGCGCGTAGGCCGTCGTCGGGCCGACGAAGCGCAGGCCCTTCTTCTTGAGGGCCTTCGCGAGCGCGGTGGACTCGTCCGTGACCGCGGGGACGTCCGCGAGCGTCACCGGCACCGGACGGGTCGCCCCGTCGGGCGCGTGCGACCAGATCAGGGCGTCCAGCTCGCCGGGCGCCCAGTCGACGAGCACCCGGGCGTTGGCGAGGGTGGCGTCCACCTTGGCACGGTTGCGGATGATGCCCTCGTCGGCGAGGAGGCGCTCGCGGTCGACCTCGGTGAAGGTCGCCACCTCGGCGATCTTGAAGTCGGCGAAGGCGCGGCGGAAGCCCTCCCGGCGGCGCAGGATGGTGATCCACGAGAGCCCGGACTGGAACGCCTCCAGGCACAGCCGCTCGAACAGGGCGTCGTCGCCGTGGACGGCGCGCCCCCACTCGTCGTCGTGGTACGCCCGGTAGTCGTCGGTGGACAGTCCCCAGGGGCAGCGGAGCTTGCCGTCGGGTCCGGCCTGCGGGCCGCCCGCGGTCATCGGTCGCGCTCCTCGTCCGCGTCGGCGAGCGCCGGGGTGCCGGCCTTCGACCCGGCGCCCTCCGCACCCGGCTCGGCGAACATCTCGGGGCCGCCGACGGCGGTGGCCTTCGCACCGGCGAGCGCGGCCTCCAACTCGGCGATCCGGGAGTCCCGCTCGGCGAGTTCGGCGCCGAGCCGGCCGAGGACGTCGTCGACGTCCGCCATCCGGTAGCCGCGCGGGGCGACCGGCAGCCGCAGCGCCTCCACGTCGGCGCGCCCCACCGGACGGGTGGCCGGCAGCGGGTCGACCAGTTGCTCGGGGGCGACCTCCGGCAGGGCGGCGCTGTCACCGCCGCCGACCACGGCCAATGTGACCGCGCCGACGACCACGGCCATCGCGATGGCCAGGAACAAGAACACGAGCGACCCTCCCTGAGCGGAAACCGTCCCGTGCAGATCGTGCCACGTCACGATGGCTTAGGGTCCACACGGCGGATCCTGAGGTCACAGCCGGACCCTTGACACGTCACAGCCGGACCACCGACGAGGGGAAAGTGCCGATGCTGCGGTTGGGAGAGCGTGCTTTTGACCAGCACGAGCCGGTGATCATGGCGATCGTGAACCGCACGCCGGACTCCTTCTACGACCGGGGCGCCACGTTCCGCGACGAGCCCGCGCTCGCCCGCGTCGAGCAGGCGGTGGCGGAGGGCGCGGCGATCATCGACATCGGCGGGGTCAAGGCCGGCCCCGGCGAGGAGGTCACGGCCGAGGAGGAGATCCGGCGCACCGTGGGCTTCGTCGCCGAGGTGCGGCGGCGCTTCCCGTCCGTCGTCATCAGCGTCGACACCTGGCGCCACGACGTCGCCGAGGCCGTCTGCGAGGTCGGCGCCGACGTGCTGAACGACGCGTGGGGCGGGGTGGACCCGAAGCTCGCCGAGGTCGCCGCCCGGTACGGCGCGGGGCTGGTGTGCACGCACGCGGGCGGGGTGGAGCCGCGGACCCGGCCGCACCGGATCGCGTACGACGACGTCATGGCCGACGTCCTGGAGGTGACGCTGGGCCTCGCGGAGCGTGCGGTCGCCCTCGGGGTGCGGCGCGACGGCATCATGATCGACCCGGGGCACGACTTCGGGAAGAACACCCGCCACTCGCTGGAGGCCACCCGCCGGCTGGACGAGATGGTCGACACCGGCTGGCCCGTGCTGGTCTCGCTCTCCAACAAGGACTTCGTGGGCGAGACCCTGGACCGCCCGGTGAAGGAGCGGCTGATCGGCACCCTGGCGACGACGGCGGTCTCGGCGTGGCTGGGGGCGCAGGTGTACCGGGTGCACGAGGTCGCGGAGACCCGGCAGGTGCTGGAGATGGTGCGGGCGATCAGCGGCCACCGGGAGCCGCGGGTGGCGCGCCGGGGCCTGGCGTGACGCGGGACGGCCGGGTGCGCGCACCCGG
This sequence comes from Streptomyces sp. NPDC048057, assembly GCF_040653095.1. Lineage (NCBI taxonomy): Bacteria > Bacillati > Actinomycetota > Actinomycetes > Kitasatosporales > Streptomycetaceae > Streptomyces > Streptomyces sp. NPDC048057. The sequence goes on along the minus strand of NZ_JBEZNF010000007.1, from coordinate 264,290 downwards.
CCGTCCCGTCGTACCGCTCCTCCTCAGCGCCCGGTCTCCTTGGTGACCAGGTTCACCGCTTCCTCGATGTCGTCCGTCACGTGGAAGAGCAGGGTGTCCCGCTCGGACGCCTTCCCCTGGGCCACGACGGTGTTCGTCAGCCAGTCGACCAGCCCGCTCCAGTACTCGGAGCCGAACAGCACGATCGGGAAGCGGGTGACCTTCCCGGTCTGGACGAGCGTCAGCGCCTCGAACAGCTCGTCGAGGGTGCCGAGGCCGCCGGGGAGCACCACGAACCCGGAGGCGTACTTCACGAACATCGTCTTGCGGACGAAGAAGTAGCGGAAGTTCACGCCGATGTCGACGTGCGGGTTGAGGCCCTGCTCGAAGGGCAGCTCGATGCCGAGGCCCACGGAGATGCCGCCGGCCTCCCGCGCGCCCCGGTTGGCGGCCTCCATCGCGCCCGGCCCGCCGCCGGTGATCACCGCGAAGCCCGCGTTGACCAGCGCCTTGCCGATCTGGATGCCGGCCTCGTACTCGGGGGTGCCGGGGAGGGTGCGGGCCGAGCCGAAGACGCTGATCGCGCTGGGCAGTTCGGCGAGCGCGCCGAAGCCCTCGACGAACTCGGACTGGATCCGCATCACGCGCCAGGGGTCGGTGTGCACCCACTGCGAGTCGCCCTCGGTGTCCAGCAGGCGCTGGTCCGTGGTGCCGGCCTGGACCTGTTCGCGGCGACGCAGCACCGGCCCCTGACGCTGCTCTTCCCAGTCGCGAGAACCTCCGGGGTTGCTCATGACCTGCTCCCTCCGCCGAACGTCGAACCTCTTTGCTCGCTCCAGCCTAGTTCGGTCAGCCGGTCAACCACTGGCGCAACCGCTGTTCGCACTGTGCGATGCGGTCGACGACGACGTGCTCGTCGCGCTTGTGGGCGTAGAGCGGGTCGCCGGGTCCGTAGTTCACCGCGGGCACGCCGAGCGCGCTGAAGCGGGAGACGTCGGTCCAGCCGAACTTGGGCCGGGCCGTGCCGCCGACGGCCTCCATGAAGGCGACGGCGGCGGGGTGCGAGAGCCCGGGCAGCGCCCCGCCGGAGTGGTCGTCGACGACGAACTCCGCGACGCCGCAGTCCGCGAAGACCTCGTGGACGTGGGCGAGGGCCTCCTCCTCGCTGCGGTCGGGGGCGTAGCGGTAGTTCACGGCGACGGTGCACTCGTCGGGGATGACGTTGCCGGCGACCCCGCCGTCGATGCGCACGGCGTTGAGCCCCTCGCGGTATTCGAGGCCGTCGATGACCGGGCGGCGCGGCTGGTACGCGGCGAGGCGGGCGAGGATCGGCGCGACGGCGTGGATGGCGTTGGTGCCCATCCAGCTGCGCGCGGAGTGGGCCCGCTCCCCCGTCGTCCTCAGCAGGACGCGCAGGGTGCCCTGGCAGCCGCCCTCGACCTCGGCGTCGGAGGGTTCGAGCAGGACGGCGAAGTCGCCCGCCAGCCAGTCGGGGTGGGCGTCGGCGATCCGCCCGAGGCCGTTGAGGTGGGCGGCGACCTCCTCGTTGTCGTAGAAGACGAAGGTGAGGTCGCGGTTGGGCTCGGGGACGGTGGCGGCGATGCGGAGTTGGACCGCGACGCCGGACTTCATGTCGCTGGTGCCGCAGCCCCACAGCACGCCGTCGGAGTCGAGCCGGGAGGGGACGTTGTCCGCGATGGGGACGGTGTCGATGTGCCCGGCGAGCACCACCCGCTCGGAACGCCCCAGGTGGGTGCGGGCCACCACGTTGTTGCCGTACCGGTCGACCGTGAGGTGGGGCAGGGCGCGCAGGGCCGTCTCGATGGCGTCCGCGAGGGGCTTCTCCTCTCCGCTGACGGAGGGGAAGTCGACGAGCGCGGCGGTGAGGGCGGGGCCGGCGAGCGAGAGGTCGAGCGCGGTGGGCGACATGGGAACGACCTTAGCCGGGCCCGCGGGGCGGTGCGGCGCGCCGCCCGACGGGCGGCTGTGACATCGGTTTCCGGCCATCAACCCACCCGGGACCTGCGGAGACGGTTCGCCTAGTACGGTGTGCCTGTGTCCGAAACCGCCTCCTCCAGCCGGCGCGGCCGTCGTGCCGTGCGGGTCGCCGCCGGCTCCGCCGCCCTCCTGGCGCTGATCGGTTACATCGTGGTGCAGCAGTCGACGGGGAGTTCGGTTCCCGGCTGCACGGTGCGTGCGTCGGGCGGGGACGGTCCGACGTACGAGCTGAGTACGGAGCAGGCGTCGAACGCGGCGACGATCTCGGCGGTCGGCACCACGCGCGGGCTGCCCGAGCGGGCGGTCACCATCGCGCTGGCGACCGCGCTCCAGGAGTCGACGCTGTACAACATCGAGCACGGCGACCGGGATTCGCTGGGGCTGTTCCAGCAGCGCCCGTCGAAGGGGTGGGGCACCCCCGAGCAGATCATGGACCCGGTGTACTCCGCGGGGAAGTTCTACGAGGGCCTGGAGAAGGTGCCGGGGTACTCGCGGTTGCCGCTGACGGTCGCCGCGCAGAAGGTACAGCGCAGCGGCTTCCCGCAGGCGTACGCGAAGCACGAGCCGAACGCGGCGCTGCTGGCCTCGGCGCTGACGGGCCGTTCGGGCGCCTCGCTGACGTGCACGCCGCGCAGCGGCGTCGAGGCGGCGGGCGATCCGGCGCGGGTGCGCGAGGAGTTGACGCGCGCGTTCGGCCTCAAGGCCGCGGACGGGCCGGCGGGCGGCGCCGCCTCGTCGGTGCTGTCGGTGCCGGTGCGGCCGGCGGCCCTCGGTTCGGGCGAGCAGCGCGGCTGGGAGCTGGCGCACTGGGCCGTGGCGCGCGCCGAGGAACTGGGCATCGAGGAAGTGGTGTTCGGGGGCCGCGTCTGGCGGGCGAAGGACTCCGGCGAGGGCTGGCGCAAGGACGGCTCGGGCGAGTCCACGCCGTCCGGTACGGACGGGACGACGGCGGCCGGCGCGGAGGTCCCGGGCGCTCGCGCAGCGCAGGAATCGGTACGGATCCGACTCGCACGCTGATGCGAGCCGTCCCCCGCAGGGCGTAGTTCCACCGGGTCACTCCAATGGCCCCGAGTGACGCACGGACGCCGTGGGGTGCTCCCGTGCGATTCCCTAGGGAACGCCGGGAAGTGACGGTTCAGCACGAGGTCAGGCCGTGCACCGTTTGCCCGTTTTCAGCCAGGGACGATAATGCGACGCATTGCCAACTCTTTACCTTTGCGCACCGCAACTTCCCCGCCCCCCTGAGCGGTTGTCTGGGCAGCACGACCCCGTGCCCTCCCGTCCCCAACCTTCGTCTCAAGGAGCATCATGTCCCTCCCCCTGACCCGCCGGATCGCCCGTGCCGCGCTGCTCGTCGCGGCGGGCGCAGCCCCCGTCCTCGGTGCGGCCGGCACGGCCGGCGCCGTGGACCTCGGGCAGGCCGCGCCGCTCGGCGGGCTGACGGCGCTGGACGCGAACGGCGTCAGCGGCGCGGTCGACGGCGCGGCGCAGCAGACGACCGGGCTGGCCGGCACGACCGGCGGCAAGGCCGTCGAGCAGACCGTTCCCGCCGCGGGCAAGGCGCTCGGCGGAGCCGGCAAGAAGGCGGCCCCGGCCGCGCAGGAGACCGCGGGCGACGCCGCGGGCAGCGCCGGCGGCCTGCTCGGCGAGACCACGGGCGCCGCGACCGACTCGCTCGGCAACAGCGGCCTCGCCCCCGGCTCCCTGGGCGGCGGCCTGCCGACCCAGGGGCTGCCGCTCGGCTGACGGCGACCCTGCGGCAGTGGCGAAGAAGGGCCCGGGAGCACACGCTCCCGGGCCCTTCCCCGTCTGCGGAACGCCGACCGACCCCAGGGCCTGTCTTACGCGGTCAGCCGCTGGACCGCCGCCGCCACGCGCTCGTCCGTCGCCGTGATCGCCACCCGGACGAAGCGCTCCCCCGCCGGCCCGTAGAAGTCGCCGGGGGCCACCAGGACGCCCAGCTCCGCGAGGTGCGCCACGGTGTCCCAGCACGGCTCGTCGCGGGTCGCCCACAGGTAGAGCCCCGCCTCGCTGTGTTCGATCCGGAAGCCGTGGCCCTCCAGGGCCGCCCGCAGCGCGGTGCGGCGGGCCGCGTACCGCTGCCGCTGCTCCGCCACGTGGGCGTCGTCGCCGAGCGCCGCGATGGTGGCGGCCTGGACCGGGGCGGGGACCATCATGCCGCCGTGCTTGCGGATCTGGAGCAGCTCGCCGAGCACGTCGGCGTCACCGGCGATGAACGCGGCCCGGTAGCCGGCCAGGTTGGAGCGCTTGGAGAGCGAGTGGACCGCGACGACGCCCTCGTACGTGCCCCCGCTGACGTCCGGGTGGAGCACCGAGACCGGGTCGGCCTCCCACCCCAGTTCCAGGTAGCACTCGTCGCTGACCACGAGGACGCCGTGCTCCCGCGCCCAGGCGACGATCCGGACCAGCTCGTCCTTGGCCAGGACGCGACCGGTGGGGTTGGAGGGGGAGTTGAGCCAGAGCAGCTTCAGCGTGGCGGGGTCCAGCTGGGTCGGGTCGTCGTACGCGACGGGGGTCGCGCCGCACAGCCGCGCGCCGACCTCGTACGTCGGGTACGCGAACCGCGGGTACGCCACCACGTCGCCCGGGCCCAGCCCGAGCTGGGTGGGCAGCCAGGCCACCAGTTCCTTGGAGCCGACGACGGGCAGCACGCCCGCGTGCGTCAGCCCGACCGCGCCGAGCCGTCGCTCCGCCCACCCGGTGAGCGCGTCCCGCAGCGCGGGGGTGCCCCACACCGTCGGATAGCCCGGGGAGTCCGCGGCACCGGTCAGGGCCTGCTGGATCACCTCGGGGACCGGGTCCACGGGGGTGCCCACGGACAGGTCCACGATGCCGTCCGCATGGGCCGCGGCCGTCGCCTTGTACGGCTCCAGCTTGTCCCACGGGAAGACGGGCAGGCGCGCCGAGACGCGCGGGGACCCCGAGGGGCCCGGAGGGGCTGACGGTGCTGACGGAGCTGCGGACACGGGCGGTCTCTTTCTCGTACGTGCGAAGCGAGGGCCGGGGACGGGGACGGGGACGGGGCGGAGCTGAGCCTGGGCGTGCAGGCGCAGGAGAAACGCAACGGTCCCGTACGGACGTCGACCGTACGGGACCGGCAGGGATCGGCTCGCTCGCCGGTGGATCAGCCGTTCTGCGGCGGCAGCGCGGCGATGAAGGGGTGGTCCCGCTCGATCAGGCCGAGCTTGGAGGCGCCGCCGGGAGAGCCCAGCTCGTCGAAGAACTCGACGTTCGCCTTGTAGTAGTCCTTCCACTCCTCCGGAGTGTCGTCCTCGTAGAAGATCGCCTCGACGGGGCAGACCGGCTCACAGGCCCCGCAGTCGACGCATTCGTCCGGGTGGATGTACAAGGACCTGGAGCCCTCGTAGATGCAGTCGACGGGGCACTCCTCGATGCATGCCTTGTCCTTGACGTCGACACAAGGCTGCGCGATGACGTAGGTCACGCTGTCGTTCCTCCTTGGTAGGGCTCTTGGCTTGCGCGGGAGCGCGGCGTCGTCGATGCCCGCCCCTAGTATCTCCGTTCCTGGAGACGATCCGAACACGAGGGGCACACATAGCAGTGGAAATTGCCGGCGCCGGTCGCCTCAAAGTCCGTATTACACCTCTTGACGTGGGTAAACGAGTATCCATTAGGCGCTTTGTCGACCCCTCGGGCGGCGATGGGACGTTCACCGACACGGTAGGCGTTCTCACATCGTGGTACGAGGGTGTGCTGGTGATCACTCGCCGCGACGGGCGGTCGGTGCGCGTGCCCGAGGGCGAGCTGGCGGCGGGCAAGGTGGTGCCGGCCGCCCCCGCGCGGCGCCGCGGACTGCCGGCCGCGGACTTCGTCGAACTGACCCGGGCCGGGGCGCGGGCCTGGCCGCCCGTGGAGAGCGAGGCGCTCGGCGAGTGGCGGCTGCGGGCCGCGTACCGGGAAGCGCCGGGCGGACCCCGCTCCGGCCCCTCCAGCGGCTTCACCCGGCGGGCGAACTCGGCCCTGGCGCTCGGCGACCCCGGCGTCCCCCTGGACCGGGCGCTGACGCGGGTGCGCGAGTGGTACGGGGAACGGGGGCTGCCGGCGTACGTACAGGCCGCGACCGGTGCCGCGGGCACGCAGGAAGTGCTCTGCGCGGATCTGGAGGAGCGCGGCTGGCGGCGCGAGGTGTCCGCGGACGTACGGATCGCCGGCCTCGCGCCGGTCGGGGACCTGGACGCGGACGTGGCGCGGGTGGCCCTGGCGCGCTCGTTCGACGAGCTGGGGCCGGGCTGGCTGCGGCGCTACCAGCGGTCCGCCGAGCCCGGGCCGCACGTGCTGAAGGTGCTGGCCGGCGGCCCCTCGGTGTGGTTCGCGGCCGTGCCCGGCACGGACGCGGACGGACGGGACGTGCCGGCGGCGATCGGACGGTGCGTGGTGGACGGCCGGTGGGCCGGCTTCATGGCGGTCGAGGTGGACCCGACGCACCGCCGGCAGGGGCTGGCCACGGCCGTGATGACCGCGCTGGCCCGGCGGGCCCTGGAGGAGGGGGCGTCGGCGGCCTGGCTCCAGGTGGAGGCGGACAACGCGGGCGCGGGCGCCCTCTACGAGGGCATGGGCTTCACCACGCACCACAGCTACCACCACTACCACGCGCCGGAGGGCCCCTCCGATGCGTGACGAGCCGGACGGCCCCGGCTTCGGCGGCCTCCGAAAGGCGTTCGCCGCCGAAGCCCGGGCCGAGCGGCCCGACCTCGCACTGCTGTGCCTGCTGCTGGGGCAGGCCGCCGATCCGTCGCTGGACGACGCGGGGGTGGACGCGGCACAGATCGAACTGGACCGGCTGGCCGGGCAGCTCCCGTACGGCCTGCACACGCCGCGCGCGTGGGCGGCGGCGCTGGAACGGCTCCTCGGCGAGGAACACGGCTTCCACGGCACCCCCGCCGACTACCGCAGGCTCGACTCCTCGCTGCTGCACAAGGTCCTGGAGCGGCGGCGCGGGCTGCCGATCCTGCTGTCGATCGTCTGGGTCGAGGTCGCGCGGCGCGCGGGGGCGCCGGTGTACGGGGTGGCGCTGCCCGGGCACTTCGTCGTCGGCTTCGGCCCGCCGGAGGACCAAGTGCTCGCGGACCCGTTCGCAGGCGGGCGGGTGCTGACGGGCCCGGAAGCCGCGCTGATGATGGCGGGCGCGACGGGGGTGCCGCCGGACGCCTCGACGCTGCAGCCGGCGCCGGTGCTGGACGTGGTGGGCCGGGTGCTGAACAACATCCGGGCCTGGGCGTCGGCCCGCCCGGAGCAGTCGGCGGTGGCTCTGTGGGCGGTGGACCTCTCCCTGGCGCTCCCCTCCCACCCGGCGCGCCTGCGCTACGAGCGGGCGGAACTCCTGGTCCAGCGGGGCGAGTTCCTGCGGGGTGCGGTGGAGCTGGAGGCGTACGCGGAGGTGGTGGCGGCCGTGGACCCCTCCACCGCGGACTCCCTCCGCACCCGCGCCCGCGCGGCCCGCGCCCGTCTGAACTAGCCGGCCGGCGCGGCTCCCCCTGCGGGTTGCCTTGCCTTCTGCGCCCTGCTGACGGGCCCGCGCTCCTGGACGCAAGCGTCGTTTCCCTGCGGGAGCGTTCGCCTCTGCGGGCCCCGGGGAACCACGGCGCCCCGGAGCCAGGGCACGCGCAGTGGCGCGCGGCCCGGGCCCGGGGCGTGGGGTTAGCTGAGCTTGATGTCGACCGTGCGTTCCTGCGGGGTCTTGCCCCGCAACGCCGGGCCCATCGCCTGGGCGATGTCGCCGGGGCCCAGCTGGTGCTGCTTGCCGTCGCCCTTGGTGATCATCACGCCCTGGAACGTACCGCCCACCAGCTCGGCGATCGCCTCCTTGTCGTAGACCTCCACCAGCTTCCCGTCGATCGCCTTCATCGACAGGATCTTCGGCAGGGACCTCTGCGGGCCGAAGTCGATCGCCTTGCCGCCCGCCCTGACCGTGATCAGCCCGGACATCGCGGGGTCGGCGAACTCCTTCTTCGCGCGGTCCAGCTCCGCCTGCGTGATGGACGGCTCGCGTTCGGCGACGGGCAGTTCGACGACGCCCGGCTGTCCCTTCTCGACCTGGGCCCGGTACGCGTCCTGCACCATCGTCAGCGAGCGGTCCGCGTCCAGCGACTTGCCGGCCTTGCCCGGTACGAGGACGACCTCGCCGGGTTCGAACTTGATCGTGCCCTCGACCGCGGAGCCGGCCGTGCCGGCCAGGTCGGTGAGGGCGGCGCGGAGCTTCTCCTCGTCCACGACGATCACGGGCTCGGCGACGCGCTCGCCGCCGAACAGCGAGCCGATCACCGACACCGGGTTGTAGTCGCTGCCGGCCGCGTTGCGCACGGTGGTCTGGCTGTCGAGGGAGAGGCCCGCCTTGTCCGGGGCCAGCTCGACCTCCTTGCCGCCGACGGAGAGCTTCAGCGGGGCCGCGGCGCGCTTGCCGAGGGCGCCGTCGAGCTTGCCGACGGCCTGCTCGCGGGTGCCGCCGCCGATGTCGACGCCGAGGACGGTGGTGCTCTTCGGCACGTCGGAGTGGTTCAGCAGCAGCCCGGCGCCGTAGGCGACGCCGACCGCCCCGACGGCCGCCACTCCGACGAGCACCAGCTTGGAGCGGCCCTTCTTCTTGACCGGCGGCGGCGCGGGACGCGACGAAGGGGAGGAAGGCGCACCGGAGGGGCCCGACGGCTTCGACGGCGGCGTGGCCGCGCCGGAGGGGGCTGCCGCGGCGCCGGCCGGGCCCGCGGGGAAGCCCGAGGGCCCGGGCTTGACGACCGGCACCCCGCTGGTGAGCGTGTCGCCGGAGACGTTGCCCCCGGGACCCGTACCGGGGGCGCCGCCCGGCACCGGCGCGGGCTTCTGCGGCGTCAGTACGGCCGTGTCGTCGGACATCCGGGGAGCACCGGTGCCCGGGGCGACCGGCATGGTGCCCTGCGCGGGGCCGGTCGTGGGCCCCTTCGGGCCCGCTCCGGGGGCGGACGGCGTGCGGACGCCCAACGGCGGCGTCTGCGGACCGGGCGCGGGCGCACCGGCTCCGGCGGCAGCGCCAGCCGCCGCACCACCCCCGAGGTCGCTCAGGGAACTCCGCGGCGGTGCGCCGGCGGAGCCGTTCGCCCCGCCGGTCGTCGTGCCCGCGACCGGCGTCCCGGGCGGGCCCGTGGGCACCCGCAGCCCGGCGCCGTTGGTGCCGGACTTGCGCGGTGCGAACCAGTCGCTGGTGGGCTCCGGGCCGCCGGCGTCGGGCCGCGGCTCGCTGCCCGGGGCGGGCGCGGGCGGTGGCGGTGGCGCCGCCGCGTCGAACACCGGCATCGCCGCGGTGCGCTCCGCCTCGCCCTCCCCACCGGCTCCCGGCGCGGGCGCCGCGGACTCCGATTCGTTCACGGGCTTGCGCATCACCACGGGCGGAATGGGCCGCGACCCGGGGATGTTGATGCGGATGCGGGTGGTGATCGTCGTCTCGGTCTTGGGCTCGGACTTGGCCGCGTCCGGCTTCGGCTCGCCGTCGGCGCCGGCGTAGCGGCGCGAGCCGTACGGCGGTGTCCCCGAGGGGTACGCGGCTCCGCCGCGCCCCTGAGGCCCGGAGGACGAACTGTCAGTTTCACGACTCAAAGCAGGATCTCCCGGTTGGCTTCGCCGCCCGCTTCTTACTGTGTTCCACGTGCTGAGGGCGGCTCGGCGGCGCGCACCACCATACTGGCCGCCGCTGACGCTCACCCCACGACTGTGGAAAGCCTCATTCCGACGGGTCGCAGGCGGGCGCCGTGCGGCCCACCACATCGGGGGCCGGGCACTCGGTCGGGCTCTTCCCGGACCCACTCGATCGGGTCCCGCTAGGGGGTGTCTTGTCGATCAGGCTGGATCAGCGAGCGGGGTCTGGTGCCGTGGATCGCAAGACGGAGGATGGGGGTACCTCCCGGGCCGCCAGGCCCAGGGGGAGAGTCGACACGGAGCTTCGGCGACCGACGACAACGCGGCGAGGCATGGTGCCAGGGCACGCGAGCCCAGCCTGATCGACAAGACACCCCCTACCGCCCCGCTACTCCTCAAGTCGACCGGAACGGCCGCCCGGTTGCAAGGGTCGCCCCAAGGTGGCACACATCACAGCGACCGCCATGCCGCCCAGGATGAAGAGCAGCGGTCCGACGCCCGCGCCGAAGAGGGCGTCGCCCTCCGGGCGTCCGATGCTGAGCAGCACGATCGCCACCAGCCAGCCGACGGCCGCGGACAGCACGCCGAGTTGATTGCCCGTGGCCTCCCGCGCACCGTAGAAGAGCCCCGCCGATCCGAGGAGCGAGAGCAGCAACCCGACCGGGAGCCAGGCCGCTTGCACCAGCGAACCCGCAATGCCGACGAGCGCACCGAGGACGACGAGTCCGACGTACGCGGCGACGCGGCCCGGCCGGGGCCGGTGGGTCGTCCAGTCGCGGGCCAGCCCGGCGCCCGGGCCCCCGCTCACGCCGACACCGCCGCGCTCGCCGGGCCCCCGGTGGCGATCCCGGCGAACAGGTCGTGCTCCCGCTGCCCTTCGGGCGCGCCCGAGCGGCCCTCGGCCAGCTCGAAGTACTCGGTGGTGAAGATCGGCTGCCCCAGGTCGTTGGAGAGTGCGAAGAAGGGCCCGTCCACGGCGATCTGGGTGGCGTGCGCGCGCATCGCCGCCGCCTTCTGCCCGGCGTACGCGCGGCCGTCGATCTCCGCGGTGACGACGGCGTCGTCCACCACGCCCGGGACGTCGTCCAGCGCGGCGACCCCGGGGAACTCCACGCCCTGCGCCCGCAGCCGCGCGAAGCCCTCCTCGGCGACCGAGCGCGGCACCCGGGTCCAGTACACCTTGGCGACGGTCCACGGCTCCCCGAGGTCACGGCGGAAGGCCCGCTCCCCCGCCAGCTCGACGGCGCGCATCGCGACCCGGTGGGCCTGGATGTGGTCGGGGTGGCCGTAGCCGCCGTTCGGGTCGTACGTCACCAGGACCTGCGGTCGTACGGAACGGATGACCTCGACGAGGTCCGGCGCCGCGTCGTCGACCGGGGTGTTCCAGAACGCGCCCTCGCGGCGGTTCTGCGCGAGCCCCATCATCCCGGAGTCGCGGTAGCGCCCCTGCCCGCCCAGGAAGCGGTGGTCGGTGACGCCCAGCTCCTTCATCGCGGCGGCAAGCTCGCCCACGCGGTGGGCCCCGAGCGCGTCGTCGCGGTCGGCGGCGAGATGGGCGAGGCCGGGCGGAATGACCTCGCCCTCCTCGCCGAGCGTGCAGGTCACCAGGGTGACCTGCACGCCGTCGGCGGCGTAGCGGGCCATCGTGGCGCCGTTGGTGATCGACTCGTCGTCCGGGTGCGCGTGCACGAGGAGCAGACGACGGGTGGGAAGGTCCGTCATGCACACAGCCTACGAGGGAAGGCCGGACCGCCGCCGCGGAACGTGATCCTCCGGCCATCGGATCAGCATGGCTACGGGGGTGGTGGTCCCGCACCCGCGTCGGAGGTGAAGGGGGAGTCCGGGTCGAGCCGCCGGGACGACGGCTCGTGCGGACGCCGGTGGTCGGACCGTCAGAACTTGAGGTCGCCGACCATGTCGGCCACGCTCGTCGTCAGGTCGGTGATCGTGGGCTCGAAGGACGAGCTCGCGAGAAAGAAACCGAACAACACGCAGACAACCGCATGCCCGCCCTTGAGCCCGGACTTCCGGATCAGCAGGAAGACGACGATCGCCAGCAGCACCACCGCCGAAATCGAGAGTGCCACGGCGGTTCACCTCCACAGAGACTCGGTCGGGACGGGCAGGTCGCATGTGCCAGATGGTTCCTACCCACCTCGCGCTACGGATCATAACTATCCACGCCCACGCATCGGTTGGTGCACGGCAGCACGTGGGGCGCACGCCCGCTAGGTTCGGTCACATGACCAAGCGGAACAAGCTTTCTTTTCCCCGCCAGTTCGCTCGTACACAACGCTTTGCGCTCGGTGCGCCCCGTGCGTTCACCGTCGCACCGGACGGATCACGGGTGGTGTTCCTGCGATCCGCGTCCGGCACGGATCCCGCCGGCGGGCTGTGGACGCTTGACCTGGCGGGATCCCGGGACCCCGGGGGTACGGCGAAGGGCGCGGCACCGCCGGTGGAGCGGCTGGTGGCGGATCCGCGGACGTTGCTCGGCGGTGCGGCGGAGCGGCTGTCGACGGCGGAACGGGCCCGGCGGGAGCGCAGCCGGGAGGGGGCCGCGGGCATCGTGGGCTACGCGCTGGACGCGGCCGGAGAGTTGGCGGCTTTCGCCCTGTCCGGACGTCTGTTCACAACGGAACTCCCCACCGGGACGTCCCGGGAACTCCCCGTACGGGGACCGGTGATCGACCCCCGGCCCTCGCCCGACGGCCGGTACGTGGCGTACGCGGCGGGCGGCGCGCTGCGCGTCGCCGAGGTGGGCGGCGAGGGCGACCGGGTGCTCGCCGCGCCCGAGGAGGACCAGGTCGCCTATGGTCTCGCGGAGTTCGTCGCGGCCGAGGAGATGGGGCGACCGCGCGGCTTCTGGTGGTCGCCCGCATCGGACCGGCTGCTGGTGGCTCGGGTCGACGAGCGGGAGGTGAAGCGCGTGTGGCTGTCGGATCCGGCGCACCCGGAGCGGGAGCCGCAGCCCTTCGCGTACCCCTTCGCCGGCACGCCGAACGCGGACGTACGGCTCTTCCTGATCGGCCTGGACGGCGAGCGCACCGAGGTCGTCTGGGACCGGGCGCGCCATCCGTACCTCGCCCGGGTGCAGTGGTCGGACGCCGGGGCGCCCCTGCTGCTCGTCCAGGCGCGCGACCAACGCACCCAGCGGTGCCTGACCGTCGACACCGAGTCCGGGGCGACCCGGACCGTCCACGTCGACGAAGATCCAGATTGGCTGGAACTTTTCCCCGGGGTGCCGGCCCGGGCGTCCGACGGACGGCTCGTCCGCATCGCCGACGAGGGCGGGGCGCGCGTACTGACCGTCGGGGACCGGGTGTTGACCACGGCGACGCTGCACCTGCGGGCGGTCCTCGACATCGGCGACGACGACGTGCTGGTGACGGCGTCGGCCGGCGAGGAGGCGACGGAGCCGGAGATCGGCGAGGTCCATGTGTACCGGGTCAACGAACTGGGCGTGGAGCGGGTCTCCGAGGGCCCGGGGGTGCACACCGCGGTCCGGGCGGGCGCGGTGACCGTGCTCACCTCCGCGAGGCCCGACGTCGCGGGCTCGACCTTCCAGGTGCTGCGCGACGGCGAGCAGGTGGCGACGGTCGCCTCGTACGCCGAGCAGCCGGTGATCACCGCGCGGCCCCGGCTGTGCGAGGCGGGGCCGCAGCGCATCCCCTGCGCGGTGCTGCTGCCGACGGGCCACCGGGAGGCGGACGGCCCGCTGCCGGTGCTGATGGACCCGTACGGCGGCCCGCACGGGCAGCGGGTGTACGCGGCGCACCACCCGTACCTGACCTCGCAGTGGTTCGCCGACCAGGGCTTCGCGGTGGTCATCGCGGACGGGCGGGGCACGCCGGGCCGCTCCCCCGCGTGGGAGAAGTCGATCAAGGACCGTCTGCTCCTGCACTCCCTCGACGACCAGGTGGAGGCCCTGCACGCGCTCGCCCCCACGTTTCCGCTGGACCTGGACCGGGTCGCCATCCGCGGCTGGTCCTACGGCGGATCACTGGCGGCGCTCGCGGTGCTGCGGCGGCCCGACGTCTTCCACGCGGGGATCTCGGGTGCGCCGGGGATCGACCAGCGGCTGTACGACACGCACTACACGGAGCGGTACCTCGGGACGCCGCAGGAGCAGCCGGAGGTGTACGCGGCGAACTCGGTCGTGACGGACGAGGGGCTGAGCGGGGCGCGGGAGCCGGCGCGGCCGTTGATGCTGATCCACGGCCTCGCGGACGACAACGTCCTGGTGGCCCACACCCTCCGCCTCTCCTCCGCCCTCCTGGCCGCCGGACGCGAGCACGAGGTGCTCCCCCTGAGCGGCGTGACCCACATGACCCCTCAGGAGGAGGTCGCGGAGAACCTCCTCCGTGTGCAGGTGGCGTTCCTCAGGAGGACGTTGGGGGGGTAGCCCTGCGGCGGGACGACCGGCCGGGGCGCGTCAGAGGAGCGTCCCGGCCGGGGACGGCACCCGCACGGCCGTGGGGAGAGCTTGGCGCGCGCTTATATCGGAAGCGCGTCGGGGACGTTGCCCGCAGGTAAATCGGCGTCACCCCTCGGATGACTTCGGCGCCTCCGGCTGCTCGGGCGGCTCCGCGGACTCCGGCGGCTCCGGCGGGACCACCTGGCGCTCCGCCGCGAAGTGGCACGCCGACGGATGCCGCGCGGGGCCCTTTGACGCCAGGCGGAACTCCGCGGGGACCGCCAGCAGCGGCACCTCCAGCGCGCACCGCTCCTGCGCCTTCCAGCAGCGGGTGCGGAAGCGGCAGCCGGACGGGATGTGCGCCGGCGACGGCACGTCCCCGTGCAGGATGATCCGGTCCCGGTGCGCGCGCGCCTCGGGGTCCGGCACCGGCACCGCGGAGAGCAGAGCCTGGGTGTACGGGTGCGTGGGGTGGTCGTAGATCTCCTCGTCCCGGCCGAGTTCGACGACCCGCCCCAGGTACATCACCCCCACCCGGTCGGAGATGTGCCGGACCACCGACAGGTCGTGGGCGATGAAGACGTACGAGAGGCCGAACTCGTCCTGGAGCCGGTCCAGCAGGTTCACCACCTGTGCCTGGACGGAGACGTCCAGCGCGGACACCGGCTCGTCGGCGACGATCACCTCCGGCCGCAGCGCGAGCCCCCGCGCGATGCCGATGCGCTGCCGCTGGCCGCCGCTGAACTGGTGCGGGTAGCGGTTGACGTACTCGGGGTTGAGGCCCACCACGTCCAGCAGCTCCTGCACCCGGCGGCGCCGGTCGCCCTTGGGCGCGACCTCGGGGTGGATGTCGTACGGCTCGCCGATGATGTCGCCGACCGTCATCCGGGGGTTGAGCGAGGTGTACGGGTCCTGGAACACCATCTGGATGTTGCGGCGCACCGCCTTGAGCGCACGGCCGGACAGCTTGGTGATGTCCTCGCCCTTGTAGCGGATGACGCCGGCGGTGGGCCACTCCAGGTGGACCAGCATCTTGGCGAGGGTGGACTTGCCGCAGCCGGACTCGCCGACGATGCCGAGCGTCTCGCCCTGGTAGAGGTCGATGTCCACGCCGTCGACCGCGCGCACCGCGCCGACCTGCTTCTTGAAGAGGACGCCCCGGGTGAGGGGGTAGTGCTTGACCAGGTCGCGCACTTCGATGATCGCTTCAGGCACGGGGTCCCTCCTCGCCGTTCGAGGAACCCGCCGGGTCGTCCGAGCCGTCCGAGCCGGCCGGGTCGCCCCAGCCTCGCCGGCCGTCCAGCGCCTCGCGCCAGAAGTGGCACGCGCTGTGCCGCCCCGGGCCCGCCTCGTACAGCGGCGGCTCGTCGGTGCGGCACACGTCGCGCACGAGGGGGCAGCGGGGGTGGAAGGCGCAGCCGGGCGGGACGGCCATCAGGTTCGGCGGCAGGCCGCTGATCGCGGAGAGCTGTTGGCCCTTGCGGTCCAGGCGCGGGATGGAGTCGAGCAGCCCGCGGGTGTAGGGGTGGGCCGGGGCCTTGTAGATGTCGTGCACGGGGGCGCTCTCCACGATCCGGCCGGCGTACATCACGGCGATGCGGTCCGCGACGTCCGCGACGACGCCGAGGTCGTGGGTGATCAGGATCAGGCCCATGGCGTACTCGTCGCGCAGCTCCGCGAGCAGGTCCATGACCTGGGCCTGGACGGTGACGTCGAGCGCGGTGGTGGGTTCGTCGGCGATGATCAGGGCCGGCTGGAGGGCCAGCGCCATGGCGATCATGATGCGTTGGCGCATGCCGCCGGAGAACTGGTGCGGGTAGTCGCCGACGCGTTCGGCCGCGGCGGGGATGCCGACGCGCTCCATCAGCTCCACGGCCTTCGCCCGCGCCTCCTTCTTCTTCAGGCCGCGGTGGACGGTGAACATCTCGGCGAGTTGGGCGCCGACGCTGAGCACCGGGTTCAGGGCGGAGAGCGCGTCCTGGAAGATCATGGCGATCTCGGCGCCGCGGACCTTGCGGCGTTCGGCCTCGTCGAGCGCCAGCAGGTCCCGGCCGCGGAAGAGGACCCGGCCCGCGGTGATCCGGCCGGGCGGGGTGTCGAGGATGCCGAGGACGGCCTGGGCGGTCACCGACTTGCCGGAGCCGGACTCGCCGAGCACCGCCAGCGTCTCGCCCTCGTCGACGTGGTAGCTCACCCCGTTGACGGCCCGGGCGACGCCGTCGCGGGTGCGGAACTCCACGCGCAGGTCGCGTACTTCGAGCAGCATGCCGGCACTCCTCAGCGCAGCTTGGGGTCGAGGGCGTCGCGCACCGCGTCGCCGAGCATGATGAACGCCAGCACGGTGATCGCCAGCGCGCCGGCGGGCCACAGCAGCATGTGCGGGGCGTTGCGGATGTAGGGGGAGGCGGCCGAGATGTCGATGCCCCAGGAGACGGTGGGCGGTTTGAGGCCGACGCCCAGGTAGGACAGGGTCGCCTCCAGGGAGATGAACGTGCCCAGGGCGATGGTGGCGACGACGATGACGGGCGCGACGGCGTTGGGCGCGATGTGGCGCAGCAGGATGCGGGAGTCGGCGGCGCCGAGGGCGCGGGCGGCCTGCACGTAGTCGTTCTGCTTGGCGGTGATGACGGAGCCGCGGGCGATGCGGGAGATCTGCGGCCAGCCGAGCAGGACCATGAAGCCGATCACGGGCCAGACGGTGGTGCTGGTGACGACGGAGAGCAGGACGAGGCCGCCGAGGATCACCGGGATGCCGAAGAAGATGTCGGTGAGCCGGGACAGCAGGGCGTCGCCGGCGCCGCCGAAGTAGCCGGCGAGGCCGCCGAGGACGGAGCCGAGGAGGGCGACGCCGAGGGTGGCGCAGACGCCCACGGTGACGGAGGCCCGGGCGCCGTACACGGTGCGGGTGTAGACGTCGCAGCCCTGGCCGTCGAAGCCGAAGGGGTGGCCGGGCTGGGAGCCCTCCTGGGACTTGGCGAGGTCGCAGTCGAGGGGGCTGCCGGTGGTGATGGCCTGCGGCCAGATCGCGATCACGACCAGGAAGAGGATGATCAGCGCGGAGACGATGAAGACGGGGTTGCGGCGCAGGTCGCGCCAGGCGTCGGACCACAGGCTGCGCGGCTTGCCGACGGGACCGGTGCCGAGGGGCCCGCCGGGAGTCTTCTCCAGCGTGGCGCCTTCGGCGGTGGCGAGGTCCATGGTGCCGCCCGCGCCGGTCGGCGCGATGGCCCCGCCTTCGTCGAACCGCTCGGGGGGCTGCTCAGGCATAGCGGATCCTCGGGTCGAGTACGGCGTACAGCAGGTCGACGAGCAGGTTGGCGAGCAGGAAGACCAGCACCAGCACGGTCACGAAGCCGACCACGGTCTGGGTGTTCTGGCGCACGATGCCCTGGTAGAGCTGGTAGCCGACGCCGTGGATGTTGAAGATGCGCTCGGTGACGATGGCGCCGCCCATCAGGGCGCCGATGTCGGTGCCGATGAAGGTGACGACCGGGATGAGGGAGTTGCGCAGCAGGTGGCGGGTGACGACCCGGTGCCGCGGCAGCCCCTTGGCCTTGGCGGTGCGCACGTAGTCGGAGCGGGCGTTCTCGGCGATCGAGGTGCGGGTGAGCCGGGTGACGTACGCGAGGGAGACGGAGGCGAGCACCAGGCCGGGGACGATGAGCTCGTCGAGCGGCGCCCCGGGCGAGACGGCGGGCTTGATGACGCCCCACTCGACGCCCAGCAGGAGTTGCAGGAGCAGTCCGGTGACGAAGGTCGGCACGGAGATCACCACGAGGGTGAGCAGCAGCACCCCGGTGTCCACGGGCCGGCCGCGGCGCAGTCCGGTGAGCACGCCGAGGGTGATGCCGATGACGATCTCGAAGGCGATGGCGACCAGGGTGAGCCGGATGGTGACGGGGAAGGCGTTCCTCATCAGTTCGGTGACGGGCTGTCCGTTGAAGGCGGTCCCGAAGTCCCCGGTGAAGACGTCGCCCATGTAGCTCAGGTACTGCTGCCACAGGGGCTTGTCGAGGCCGTACTGGGCGCGGAGCTGGGCGGTGGTCGCCGGGTCGCACTGGATCTGGCCGCAGAGTCCGGCGATGGGGTCGCCCATCACGTTGACCATGAGGAAGATCAGCAGGGTGGTGCCGAAGAAGACCGGGATCATCTGGAGCAGACGCCGGATCACGTAACGTCCCATGGGGGCTCCCGAGGCGGCGCCGTCAGGCGACCTTGATCTGGTTGTAGACCGGGACACTGAAGGGGTTGAGCGCGACGTTCGAGACGCGCGGGGAGTAGCCGGCGCTGCCGTTCTGGTACCAGAGCGGGATGGCGCCCATCTGGTCGCGGACGACCTCCTCGGCGCGCTGGAAGGTCTGGACGGCCCGGGCCGTGTCGGACTCGGCGTTCGCCTCGTCCACCAGCCGGTCGAAGTCCTCGTTGCTCCACTTGCCGTCGTTGGAGGATGCGCCGGTGTAGTAGAGCGGCTGGAGGAAGTTCTGGATGAGGGGGTAGTCCATCTGCCAGCCCGCGCGGAAGGGGCCGCTCATCTTGGACTGGGTGATCTGGTTGCGGAAGTCGGCGAAGGTGCCGATGGGGTTGCCGACGCAGGCGCGGTCGGTGCCCAGCGCGTTGTTGATGCTGTTGCAGACGGCGTCGACCCACTCCTTGTGGGAGCCGGTGTCGGCGTTGTACGAGATCTTCATCGTGCCGCCGGGGATGCCGCCGCCCTCGGCGACCAGTTGCTTGGCCCGGGCGGGGTCGTAGGTGCAGGCGTCGCCGCAGAGGGTCTCGCTGAAGCCGCCCTCGACGCCGAGGACGGGCGACGTCCAGTCCTTGGCGGGGGTGCGGGTGCCACGGAAGATCCGGGAGGTGATCTCGTCGCGGTTGATGGCCATGGACAGGCCGGTGCGCATCTTGTTCCCCTGCGGGGTGTTCCACCGCTTGTCGTAGAAGGGGAAGGCCAGGGTCTGGATGATGCCGGCCGGGGTGTTGATGTAGCGGTCCCCGAGGTCCTTCTTGACGTTGCGCAACTGGGCGGCGGGGACGTCGTCGACGAGGTCGAGGTTGCCGGCGACGAGGTCGGTGTAGGCGGTGTTGTTGTCGGTGTAGACCCGTAGGTCGACACCGCCGTTGACGGCCTTGTCGGGGCCGGGGTAGCCGTCCCAGCGGCGCAGGGACATCTGGGAGCCGCGGACGTACGACTTCACGGCGTACGGGCCGTTGCCGACGGGTTTGGCGAGCCAGCCGGCGTGGTCGTCGTAGAAGGTCCTGGGCAGCGGGACGAAGGCGTTGTAGCCGAGGGTGTCGGGCCAGGTGGAGAACTTCTGGCTGAGCTTGACGGTGAAGGTGCGCTCACCGGTGACGGTCAGCCCGGACAGGGTGGTGGCGGTGGGTTCGCCGCTGTCCGGGTGGACCTGGTCGTACCCCTCGATGTAGCCGAAGAAGTACGCGTTCTTCTGGTTGTTCCTGAGGTACGCGCCGTAGTTCCAGGCGTCCACGAAGGAGCGGGCGGTGACCTTCTCGCCGTTGCTGAAGGTCCAGCCGTCCTTCACGGTGACGAAGAAGGTCGTCGAGTCGGTCGTCTCGATCTTCTCGGCGAGCATGTCGTCGGCGCGACCGGTCTTCGGGTCGTACCGCTTGAGGCCGCGGAAGAGCAGGTCGAGGGCCTTGCCGCCCTGCACCTCGTTGGTGTTGGCGGGCTCCAGGGGGTTCTGCGGGTCGCCCCAGGAGGAGCGGACGACGCCGTCGGGGCCGCTGCCGAGGTCTTCGCCACCGCCGCCGCAGGCCGTCAGCGTCGCCGCCGCAAGGGTGACGACCGCCGCGGCGACGATCCTGCTGGCGTGCGCGGCTTCCCGCATCCGGTGCCTCCTCGGTCCTGGATCCCTCCGTCATCCAGGGCCTGTCTGGAGTTCCCCCGCGGCGTCGCGACGCCCGGCACCGCCACCTCCGGCGTTGTCGTCAGTCGCCGCTCCTTCTCCCGCGCTGGAACTCCAGACAGGCCCTAGGACCGAATATCACCGCATAACGGTGCGTACCGCATGTCAGCTCACCCGAACGGTGGAGGTGTCACCCCTCGGAGGCGGGGCGCGGAGCCGGCAGAGTGACCTCCCAGGTGTCCACCGCGAAGTGCTGGCCCATGCCGTTCGCCTCGTACAGCCGCAGCGCACCGCTCTCGTTGGCGGTGTCCACGCCGAGGCCGATCTGGTCGCGGCCGAGTGCGGCGTACGTCGCGAACGCGTGACGCAGCAGGAAGCCCCCGACGCCCCTGCCGCGGGCCTGCCGGCGGACGCCGAGTGCGTTGACCCAGGCGTGGGCCTTGCGGTGGTTCGAGGTGACCATGGCGGCGGTGTCCTCGCCGTCCAGCGCGACGATCCACATCTTCGACCAGTCGACCAGCTCGCCGAGGTCGTCCAGCCACTGCGCGTACGAGCGGTCCTGGTGGTCGTAGTGGTCGGCGAACGTCTCCTGGAGCAGCGCGTGCGCGATCCGGCGGTCGGCCTCGTCCTGGCAGTCCCGCAGGGTCAGCCCGGACGGCGGTACGGGGGCGCCGTCGGCGCCGGCGTCGAGCTGGCGGGTCATGACGTAGTAGCGACGGACGGGCTTCCAACCGCGCCGGTCGAGCATGGCGAGGTCCATGGTCGGATTCACGTTCACACTGAGGTGCACCACGGCCCGGTCGGCCCCGTTCTCCCCCGCCTTCTCGACGGCCCGCGCCTCCATGAGCCCCATGACCTCCTCGGCGAGGTCCTGGTGCTCCGGCAGCCCGTACTGGTCCATGTCGATGCGCTCGGCACCGGAGTCGTCCCACAGCAGCCCGTAGACCACCAGCTCGTCACCGACGAAGCCGAGCCAGGAATTGCGCGGCAGGTCGGCGTCCGGGTGCGACAAGTCGGCCCGCACGGAGACGAGGTCGGTCTCGGGCCGCCCGACTTCGAGCACGTCGACGGCGTTGAGGAGGTCGGTGACGACCGCGACGTCGTCGAGCGTGGCGGGCCGTACGTTATGCGCGTCCATCCCCCCACTGTGGGCGCCCCCACGAGCCCCCTCAACCGGTTTTCCCCGGCGCCCCTGACATACCCGCCGTAGCCCCGCGGGAGCGCTGTCCCCTGCGGCCCGGTGGGTGGTCCTCGCGCAGTTCCCCGCGCCCCCACATTGCCCACGCCCTGCGGGCGTAGGGGCAAACCGCGTACACATCCCGCAGGGGACAGACGGGCGGAGCGAAACAGGGGCGCGGGGAACTGCGCGACAAGCCACCCACCGGGCCGCAGGGGACAGCGCTCCCGCGGGGCTACGGCGAGGGGTTGGGGCCGCGGAAAGCGACGCACCCGCAGTGAGTTCGCCGACCTGCCGGGAGGGCAAACGGCCCCGGCGCGACGCATCGCAACCGGGGCCGGGCCGAACCGCGTCGGCGAGCTACTTCTGCTCGTCCTCCAGCGCCGCAAGCGCCGGGTCCAGCACGATGTCCTCCGCGCGCGCCTCCGTCGACGGGTCCTCCGGGAAGTGGCACGCCGTCAGGTGACCGTCCCGGTTGCCGTCGAGCTGCACCAGCGGCGGCGCCTCCGTCGCGCACTTGTCCTGCGCCTTCCAGCACCGCGTGCGGAACCGGCAGCCGGACGGCGGCGCGATCGGCGAGGGCACGTCGCCGGCGAGGCGGATGCGCTCCTTCTTGTCCCCGTCGACGTCCACCTCCGGCACCGCCGACAGCAGCGCGTGCGTGTAGGGGTGACGCGGCCGGTTGTAGAGGGAGTCGCGGTCGGCGACCTCCACCACCTTGCCGAGGTACATCACCGCGACGCGCTGCGAGAAGTGCCGCACGACGGCCAGGTCGTGCGCGATGAACACGAACGCGATGCCCAGGTCCCGCTGGAGGTCCTGGAGCAGGTTCACCACCTGCGCCTGGATGGAGACGTCCAGCGCCGAGACGGGCTCGTCCGCCACGATCAGCTTCGGCTGCAGGGCCAGCGCCCGGGCAACCCCGATGCGCTGCCGCTGACCGCCGGAGAACTCGTGCGGGAAGCGGTTGAAGTGCTCCGGGTTGAGCCCGACGAACTCCATGAGTTCGCGGACCCGCTTCTCCCGACCGCCGGTCGGGTTGATCCCGTTGATCTCCATCGGGCTGGAGATGATCGTGCCGACCGTCTGCCGCGGGTTCAGCGAGGCGTACGGGTCCTGGAAGATCATCTGGATCTCGGACCGGATCGGCGCGAGCTGCTTGCGGCTCGCGTGCGTGATGTCCCGGCCCAGGTAGCTGATCCTGCCGCCGGTGGGCTCAAGGAGCCGGGTCAGCAGTCGACCGGTGGTCGACTTGCCGCAGCCGGACTCGCCCACCAGGCCGAGGCTCTCGCCCGGGTAGATGTCCAGGTCGACGTCGTCGACGGCCTGGACCGCGCCCACGACCCGCTTGATCGGGAATCCGCCCTTGATCGGGAAGTGCTTGGTCAGACCCTGCACCTGCATCAGCGGCTCGGACGACGTCCGATCGCGCTGCTGCGGGGCCGCATCGGTCGCCGCCGTGGTCTTGGTGTGCTCACTCATGGTCATACCCCAGTCGCCGGGTCCGTCAGCCCAGGCGGGGCTGAATCCTCTCGATGAAAACCTGCTGCCGCGCGTCCGCCGGAATGTGGCACGCAGCGGCGCGCCCGTCCGGCAGCGGCGGGCGCTCGCTCGTGCACCGGCCGCCGCTCACCAGGTCGACGTGGGCGCACCGCGGATTGAACGGGCAGCCGGTCGGCGGGTTGAGCAGGCTCGGCGGCGAGCCCGGGATGGGCTGGAGCGGCTCGTCCACCCCTGCCGACAGCCGCGGCATCGACCCGAGCAGACCCCAGGTGTAGGGGTGCTGGGGCTCCTTGAGCACCTCGCGCACGGTGCCCCGTTCCACGGCCCGCCCGGCGTACATCACCAGCAGGTCGTCAGCGGTGTTCGCGACCACGCCCAGGTCGTGGGTGATCAGGATGATCGCGGAGCCGAACTCCTGCTGGAGGTCCTTGAGCAGGTCGAGGATCTGCGCTTGGACCGTCACGTCGAGCGCGGTGGTCGGCTCGTCGGCGATCAGCAGCTGCGGGTTGCACACCAGGGACATGGCGATCATCGCGCGCTGGCGCATGCCGCCGGAGAACTGGTGCGGGTAGTCGTCCACCCGGGCCTTGGGGTCGGGGATGCCGACCTTGCCGAGCATCTCGATGGCCCGGTCCCGGGCCTCCTTCTTGCTCGCGCCGGTGTGCTTGCGGAACGGCTCCGAGATCTGCCGGCCGATCGTGTAGTACGGCGACAGGGCGGTCAACGCGTCCTGGAAGATCATCGCCATCTTGTTGCCGCGCAGCGTTTCGAGCTGCTTCTCCGACGCGTTCGTCAGATCCTGGCCGTCCAGCTCGATGGAGCCGCCGATGGTGGTGTTCTTCCGGTTGTGCAGGCCCAGGATCGTCAGGTTGGTCACCGACTTGCCGGAGCCGGACTCGCCGACGATGCCGAGCGTCTTGCCGCGCTGGAGGTCGAACGAGAGCCCGTCCACCGCCTTGACGACGCCGTCCTCGGTGGAGAACTGGACACTCAGGTCGCGCACCGAGAGGAACGGCTTCGAGTCGTTCGGAGCCGGAGCACCTTCGGTCTTGGTGAGAGTGGTCACGGTCGTTCTCCTAGGACAGGCGCACGCGCGGGTCGATGAGGGCGTACAGGGCGTCCACGATGATGTTGAAGAAGAGGATCAGGGCGGCGCTGAAGATCATCACGCCCATGGTGAGCGGCAGGTCCTTGTCGATGACCGAGTCGCGCGCCAGTCGTCCGAGGCCGGCGAGGCCGAAGGTGAGTTCGGTGACCATGGCGCCGCCGAAGAGCGCGCCGAGGTCGATGCCGAGGATGGTGACGATCGGGGTGAGCGATCCGCGCCAGGCGTAGCGGAAGAAGACGTACTTGCTCGACATGCCCTTGGCCCGGGCGGCGCGCACGTGCTCCTCCTGGAGCTGCTCGATCATCGTCGAGCGGGACATACGCGTGTAGTTGGCGGTGAAGATGACCGACATCACGCACCAGGGGATCAGCAGGCCCATGAACCAGCCGCCGATGTCCTCGGAGAACGGCACGTACGCGGGCTTGTCCAGCAGGCCGCTGCTGTAGACGAAGATGCCCATCACGACGGGGCCGAGGAAGTAGATCTGCAGCGACGACAGGACGAGCGAGCTGCCGCTGAAGAACTTGTCGACCGCGGTGCCGCGGCGCGCGGCGGCGATCATGCCGGCGCCCAGGCCGACGGTCAGGAAGACCAGGAGGCCACCGGCCGAGAGCGAGATGGTCAGCGGGAGGCGGTCGAGGATCGTGTCCCAGACCATCTGCTGGTTGTCGAAGGAGACGCCGAAGCAGGGGGCCGAGCAGTGACCGACGGCGAAGTCACGACCGGCGAAGATCCCGACCACGTAGTTCCAGAACTGCACGGGCACCGGGTCGTCGAGGCCGAGATTCTTGTGGATGACCTCAAGGGCGTCGGGGGTGCAGTTCTTTCCGCACGCCAGCAGAGCTGGATCCTGTGGGATGGCGAAGAACATGAAGAACGTGAACGCGCTGATCAGAAAGAGGATCAGGCCAGCGCCAAGCGTCCGACGAATGATGAATTGAAGCATGGCTGGTCGCTGCTCTCAGGACGGCGGCTTAGGGGGACGAACGGGACGGCCCGGGCTCCGGGGGGTGCCGCACTGTTGTGTGCACCCCCCGGAGCCGGCCCGCGCGCTGGGCGGTGACTACTTCTTGAGGAAGAGACGCGTCACGTCGATCGCGCTCAGCTCGTTGGAGTAGCGCGCTCCGCCGACGTTCGAACCCTGGATCTGCAGCGACCGGGTGAAGTAGAGCGGCGCCGCCGGGTTGATGCGCTCCACGATGTCGTGGTGCAGCGCGGTCCACGCCTTCTGGGCCTCGGCCGGGTCCGTGATCTTCTTGATCCGGGCGATCTCGTCGTTGACCTTGGGGTCGTTGATGTGCGAGTAGACCGAGGAGCCGTCCTGCAGCTGCTTGCCGTCGTACAGCGGCGGGATGACGGTGGACGGCGACGGCCAGTCCTGGCCCCATCCGGTCATGTAGAGGTCGAGACCGTTGTTGACCTTGCCGACCTGCTCGTACCAGGTGGCGCCGTCGATCTCCTTCTTCTGGACGTTCAGGCCGATCTTCTTCAGCGCGTTCTCGATGACGACCGACTGCTGCTGACGCTTGGGGGTGTTGGCGTACGCGTAGGTGACCTTCAGGCCCTCGGCGTTCGCCTCCTTGATCAGCTTCTTGGCGGCCTCGATGTCACCGTTGGGCTTCTTGGCCTTGCCGAACGGGTCGTAGTCCTTCTCGAAGCCCGGCAGCGTCGGGGCGAGCAGACCGGTGGCGACCTCGCCGCCGTAGGCACCGCCGTCCGGCTGGAAGATGTTCTGGTTCGGCATCGCCAGGGTGATGGCGTCGCGGACCTTCTTGTCCTTCATCCGGTCGAGGTTGAAGTTCAGCTGCCAGACGTAGGGCTGGTAGCCCTGGATCGTGCGGGCCTTGGCCTTGGCGTCCGACATGACGTTGCGGACCTGGGTCGTGGCGACCGTGCCGGTCAGCTGGATGGCGTTGGCCGCCTCGCCGCGGTCGGAGTGGATCGCCTTGGTCTGGGCCTCGTCGTCCTGGTTGAAGGAGACGTTGAAGCCGTCCACGTACTGGTGGCGGACCGAGTCGGTCTTCGGGTCCCAGTTCGGGTTCTTGACCAGCTTCGCCGACTTGCCCGGCTTGAAGTTGGCGACGTCGAAGGTGTACGGGCCGAGGGAGACCGGCGCGGTGTCGTACTTCTCCTTGGTGTCCGCCTTCTTGGGGACGATGGAGTAGCCGGTCATCGCCAGCGCCTGCGGGAGGTCCGGCTGCGCGTCCTTGAACTTGAAGATGACCGTCTTGGCGTCCGGGGTCTCCAGGACGTCGTTCGGCAGCTTCGCGCCCTTGTACGGGCCGTCCGGGAGCGCCTTGCGGTAGGTGGTGCCCTCGCCGGAGAGCCACTGCTGGATGTAGAGCGGGCCGTCGGTGATGAACGGCGCGTACATGCGCTCGATGGTGTGGCGGACGTCCTCGGAGGTGATGACGTTGCCGGCGGAGTCCTTGACGCCGTCCTTCAGCGTGTACTTCCAGGTCTTGCCGCCGTCGGTGGAGACACCGGAGTCGGTGGCGATGTCGCCGACGACCGTCAGCTTGCCGTTCTCGTCCTCCTGGTACTGGGTCAGACCGCGGTGCATCAGACGGCCCAGCAGACGCGCGTCGCTGACGTAGCTCTGCGCCGGGTCGAGGTGGGAGAAGTCGTCCGCCTGGTAGATGGCGATGGTGCCACCGGGCTTGGCGCCCGGGATGGGGGTCGCGGGGCCGGTGGACGCCTTGGCGTCGCCGAAGCTGACGGCCGCGGACTGCTTGGCCGCGTCGTCCTTGCTCTTGCCCTTGTCCTTGGAGTCGCCGCCGTCGTTGCTGCCGCAGCCGGTGAGGGCCAGCGAGCCCGCCGCCAGGGCGACGACGACAGCGCGCGCCTTGCGCGTGCCAAAGATGCTCATGGTGATGAGACCTATCTGTCCGTAGTGATCCAACAGCGCCGGCCGTTCGACCGGTCGGCACCGGAGCCTGAGCGGCAAACTGTCCGCAGTGGGAGGGTCAGCGTCCCGACTTGGGGTCGAAGGCGTCCCGTACCGAGTCGCCCAGCAGGTTGAAGGACACGACGAAGACGACCATCGCGATACCCGGGAAGAACATGTACGCCGGGTCCTGCTCGTAGACGTCCGCACCGTTGGCGAACATCCGGCCCCAGTCGGGGGTGGGCTCGACGAACCCGACACCCACGTAGGAGAGGAAGGCCACCGAGAGAATCGTGGCGGGCAGCATCAGGGTGGCCTGCACGAGAATCGGTGTGACCAGGTTGGGCAGCAGTTCCTTGCGGATGATCCGCCAGGGCGAAGCCCCTGCGACCTTGGCCGCCTCCACGAACTCCCGCTCGCGCAGGGAGAGGGACGCGGCGCGGATCAGACGGGACAGACCCATCCAGCCGAGGAACGAGAGCACCACGATGATCGCGGTGGCACGCAACCAGGTGGGGGTGGCGTCCTCGGGGCTGACGAACGCAGCCGTGATGACGGGCATGGAGGCGATGAAGAACAGCTGGCTGGGGAAGCCCAGCAGGAAGTCGGTGAACCGGCCGAGCCAGTAGTCGATCTTCCCGCCGAAGTATCCGCCGACCAGGCCGATCAGCACGCCGACCGTCACCATCACGATCGTCGCCGCGAGCGCGGTGTAGATCGAGGTGCGCATGCCGTACAGCAGCTGGGTGAACACGTCGCGGCCCAGGATGGGCTCGATGCCGAACCAGTGGTCGCCGGTGACCCCGCCGAAGGTGCCGGTCGGGATGCTGAACTCGTCGAGCAGCTCGGGGTTGTCCTGCCCGTAGAGCTCGTACGGGTTCTTGCCGTACACCTTGGCGATCACGGGCGCGAGGGCGGCGATCACGAAGAAGAAGATCACGATGCACGCGGAGGTGACTCCGACGCGGTCGCGCTTGAACCGTCGCCACATGAGCTGGCCGGGAGAGAGCCCGACAGGGTCCTTGGCCTGCGGTGCCGGGCTCTTGGGCTCGATCTCCGCGTCGTCCAGGACCACGGACGTCTGTGCGTCCTTGGTGTGCGCTGAGCTCGTCACGATCGCTCAGCCCCCATGGGGATCACTATCGCACGCACGACCCATTCGGCGCTTATGGCACCACGCATGGGGTCCTCCTCATGAGTTCACTTGTCACTGCATAAGGGACACGTCGAGTTACGCGGTGCGCCGACACCCCTGACGGCGATCGCACTCAAGTGCCCCGAGTGTGCTCGTGAGTCGGCGCTCCCCACAGCGCATGACCCGTTGACCCGAGCTCAGTGAAGCCAACTATTGGGTAAGTTCACGCCGTAAACCACACTTAAAGCATCTCGTTTTGGCAACATCAGTCAGCCCTTGAGGCCCAAAATTCGGACAAAGGGATCGCAGACAGACACCCCCGAAACGGACTGTTAATACAGGTTTCCGGTGAGCTACGCCCGATAGTCGGACGGTCGCGGTAGGAAAACCCCTTGACGTCCACCCCCTGATCGGGCTTCAGTCACCCAGTCTTCCACCGCCCGGACATCAGCAAACGGCTCGGGCGACCCCAACCTGTGGGGTCGCCCGAGCCGTTTGCTTTGTTGCTATATGCCCGTTAGGCAGCTTGTGTCCGTTCCGCCGGGCCGCGAGCGGACCCGGCGGAGTGGCCGGCAGGGGCGAAAATCAGCCGTGCTTGGCGCGGGAGGCCGCGCGGGCGCGCTCCCGGGCGTCCAGGTTCACCTTGCGGATGCGGACGGCCTCCGGGGTCACCTCGACGCACTCGTCGTCCCGGCAGAACTCCAGCGACTGCTCCAGCGAGAGCTTGCGCGGCGGAACGATCGCCTCGAAGGAGTCGGCCGAGGAGGAGCGCATGTTGGTGAGCTTCTTCTCCTTGGTGATGTTCACGTCCATGTCGTCGGAGCGCGAGTTCTCACCGACGATCATGCCCTCGTACACCTCGGTGCCAGGCTCCGTGAACAGGACGCCGCGCTCCTGGAGGTTGGTCATCGCGAAGGCCGTCACCGCGCCTGAGCGGTCGGCAACCAGCGAACCGTTGTTGCGGGTCGTGAGGGTGCCGAACCAGGGCTCGTGGCCCTCGTGGATGGAGTGGGCGATGCCGGTGCCGCGGGTGTTCGTGAGGAACTCCGTGCGGAACCCGATCAGACCGCGGGACGGCACGACGAACTCCATGCGCACCCAGCCGGAGCCGTGGTTCGACATGTTGTCCATCCGGCCCTTGCGGACGCCCATGAGCTGGGTGACCGCACCCATGTGCTCCTCGGGCACGTCGATCGTCATCCGCTCGACGGGCTCGTGGACCTTGCCGTCGACCTCCTTGGTGACGACCTGGGGCTTGCCGATGGTCAGCTCGAAGCCCTCCCGGCGCATCTGCTCGACCAGGATCGCCAGCGCCAGCTCACCGCGGCCCTGCACCTCCCAGGCGTCCGGGCGCTCGGTGTCCAGGACACGGAGGGAGACGTTGCCGACCAGCTCGCGGTCGAGGCGGTCCTTGACCTGGCGCGCGGTGACCTTGCGGTCCTTGACCGCGGCCTTGTTGTCGGCGCCCTTGCCGGTGCCTCCGCGGCCGACCAGCGGCGAGGTGTTCGTACCGACGGTCATGGAGATCGCCGGCTCGTCCACCGTGATCAGCGGCAGCGCGACCGGGTTCTCCGGGTCGGCCAGGGTCTCGCCGATCATGATGTCCGGGATGCCGGCCACCGCGCAGATGTCACCGGGGCCCGCGACCTCGGCGGGCTTGCGGGTGAGCGCCTCGGTCATCATCAGCTCGCTGATGCGGACGTTGGAGATGGAGCCGTCGCGCTTGATCCACGCCACGTTCTGGCCCTTGCGCAGCTCGCCCTGCTCGACCCGCAGGAGGGCGATGCGGCCGAGGAAGTTGTCCGCGTCCAGGTTGGTGACGTGCGCCTGGAGCGGGGCGGACTCGTCGAACTCGGGAGCCGGGACGTACTCCAGCAGGGTGGAGAAGAAGGGCTCCAGGCTCTCGCTGTCGGTCGGAACCGTGCCGTCGGCGGGCTTGGTGAGCGAGGCGACGCCGTCACGGGCGCACGCGTAGACGATCGGGAACTCGATCTGGTCCTCGTCGGCGTCCAGGTCGAGGAAGAGGTCGTACGTCTCGTTGACGACCTCGTCGATGCGGGAGTCCGGGCGGTCGGTCTTGTTGATGCAGAGGATGACCGGCATCCGGGCCTGGAGGGCCTTGCGCAGGACGAACCGGGTCTGCGGGAGGGGGCCCTCGGAGGCGTCCACGAGCAGCACGACGGCGTCGACCATGGACAGGCCGCGCTCGACCTCGCCGCCGAAGTCGGCGTGGCCGGGGGTGTCGATGATGTTGATCGTGACGGGGGCGCCGCCGGCCTTCGGGTGGTACTTCACCGCCGTGTTCTTGGCGAGGATCGTGATGCCCTTCTCACGCTCCAGGTCGTTCGAGTCCATGACCCGGTCGTCGACCTGCTGGTGCGCGGCGAAGGCGCCGGCCTGCTTCAGCATGGCGTCGACGAGCGTGGTCTTGCCGTGGTCGACGTGGGCGACGATGGCGACGTTGCGGATATCGGAGCGGGTGGGCATGCTGGCTAGCGCTTCTCTCGATCGTGGGATGCGGCGTTCGTGAAGGGCTGCGCTTCCTCTGACGCCCGCCGGGGCGAACGCCCACGGCTCGTCCCATGGTACGGGCCCGCGGGATCCGGGGCCTCCCGGTGCGCCGCCAGGCCCGGAGCGGGAGGTTTTCGAGGCGGTGTGGGGTGGGCACTGAGCCCGGGTCAAGGGGCCGTCTCCGATCCTTGCGGCCACCCCTGAGTCGAGCAAGTACTTTTGAGCGACATCTGAGCTTCCCCGAGGTCACGATGCGTTACCTGGGGTATCCCGGGGGTTTCCTCACGGTCTCCCTACGGGGTGGCCCATGCTGGCCCAGCTCACCGCGCTGTGCCGTGCGGCACAGGGCCCAGCGCCCCCGGTTCGCCTCCCTCGTCGGGCACCTGCGGACCGCGGACGGGCGTCCCCTACGAAGCCAGCCACCGGGCCGCAGAGACCAACGCCGCCGCAGGGGAACGGCGCGGGTGTCCAGGGTGCTGGGGCCGCAGGCGTGGGCGAGCCAGCCGCCGGCCGCAGCGACCAGGCTTCCGCAGGGGAACGGCGAAAACGTCCAGGGGGCCCTGGGGGCACACCCCCAGGGCGCGGCGCACGGCCGGGTCGGGAAGCTACTCGTCCTCTTCCGAGGACGCGTCCTCGGACTCCGCGCCCGCCTCGCCCGTGGGCGACGGCTTCGGAAGCACCGGCGGCGGACCCGCCTTCTTCGCCGCCGCCACGGTGAACCCGATGTCCTGGAACCGCGGCGTCGCG
Source organism: Streptomyces sp. NPDC048057 (assembly GCF_040653095.1). Taxonomy (NCBI): domain Bacteria; kingdom Bacillati; phylum Actinomycetota; class Actinomycetes; order Kitasatosporales; family Streptomycetaceae; genus Streptomyces; species Streptomyces sp. NPDC048057. The sequence goes on along the minus strand of NZ_JBEZNF010000007.1, from coordinate 233,323 downwards.
AAGCCGAACGCCCCCGCGTTCAACACGGCCGGCCGCGTCGCCACCAGCTCGGGCCGCTGGTACAGCGGGATCGAGCCCGCCGCGGCCCAGATCCGCGCGTCCGCGCGGCGCACCAGGTCGCGCGCCTCGTCCTCGTCCAGCTCCCCCGCCGCCTGGTCGAAGAGCTGGTCGATGTAGTCCGTACCGACGCGGGTGTAGTTCTGCTCCACCAGCAGCGAGCCGTCGCTCGCGGGCTCCGGCTTGGCGTAGATGGGGCGGGCGTCCGTCGCGGGGTACGCGGTGGCCGGCCAGGAGTACAGGGCGAGGTCGTACTGGCCCGAGGCGATGTGGTCGCGGAAGTAGCTCTCGTCGGAGACCTTGGTGATCTGCGTCTGGACGCCGATCCGCTTCAGCATCTGCGCGATCCGCTCGCCGACCGCCCGCAGCGACTCGGACCCCGGCCCCGACGGCAGCACGAAGCGCAGCGAGAGCGCCTTGCCGTCCTTGCCGACGCGTCCGCCCGCGGCGACGGGCGCTGCGGTGCCGGCCGGGGCGTACGCACCGGCGGCGCCCTTGCCCGGGGCCTTCTTCTCGTCCTTCTCGTCCTTGCCGTCCTCGGCGTCTGCCGCCATGACCCGGCTCTGCACGGACAGGTCCTCGTACGACACGGGCGCGGGCGCCAGGACGCGCGTCCCGTCGGCGCCCTCGTCGCCGACGATGTACAGGCCGTCCTGGGAGGCTCCGTCCTGCCGCTTCTTCGCCGCGCCGGCCGCCGCCTCCGGTCCGGGGGCCTTCCCGTCCGACGAGTCCTCCGCCCCTTCGGAGGGCGACGCCGACGCGGACCCGCTCGGCCCCGCCTTCGCCGGTGCGGGCTTCTTGACCGCGCCCCCGGGCGTCCAGCCCGCGTCCGCGAGCAGCGCCTGCGCCTCCTGGGTGTTCTGCTCGCCGAGCGCGCCGCTGTTGTCGGTGTACGCGCGCTGGCCCTCCAGTGCGAGGTGGCTGCCGGGCGGGGTCGCCGGCAGTCCCAGCGGGCGCAGGACGATCTCGGCCAATTCCTTGCGGTCGAGCGCCCGCGCCACCGCCCGTCGCACCCGGTCGTCGGCGAGCGGCCCGGATTCGCCGTTGAGGGCGAGTTGGGTGTACGCGGGCTCCAGGGTCTTGCGGACGGCGAAGCCGCGCAGCCCGGCCTGCTCGACCGCGTACCGCTCGATGGCCTCGGCGGTCTGTTCGCGCGCGGCCTGGGCGATCTCCGCGGCCTCCTCGTCGGAGCCGTTGGCGAGCGCCCAGGACTTCAGCGCCTTGGCGGGGGTCTGGGCCGCGGCGGGGCCGTGCCCGGGCAGCTGGCCGCCGGTGGACTTGTTCCGCACGGCCAGCGCGATGCGGTCCGCGGTGGCCCGGTCGACCTCGGCCACGTCGACCTTTCCGCTGGCCAGCGCGCCGGCCCGCTTGTCGCGGGGCACCGCGCTGAGCACCAGCGCGTCCAGCTTGGGCTGGTCGCCCCACCAGCGGGGGTTGCGGACCAGGGTGACGTCCTTCTTCTTACGGTCCACCGCGCCCAGGATGAAGGGGCCCGCGGTGGCCTTGATGGTGTTGCGCGCGCCGTCGTTGAAGGCGTTCGGGGCGCCGGTGACGTCCTTGGGGTACAGCGGGGTGAAGAGGGAGCGCCAGTCGGCGTACGGCTTCTTGAAGGTGACCCGGACCTCCAGGTCGTTGGCGCCCTTCTGGATCTCCTCGATCCGGTCGTACCCCGCGTTGCGCGCGGTCCAGAAGGCGGTGTTCTGGCCGCTGAGCGCCCGCCACTGGGAGACGAAGTCGGGTGCGCCGATCTCCCGGCCGTCGCTCCACACCGCCTTCTGGTTGAGCTTGTAGAGCACCACCTGCTTGGGCTCGCGCTCGATGACCTCGGCGGACTCCAGGAAGTCGGGGTTGCGCTGCGGGCGGCCCTTGGGGTCCAGCGTGAACAGCGCCGGGAGCACGGCCTGCGCGACCCGGGCGGTGGCGGCGTCCGCGTCGGCCTGGAAGGCGTTCAGCGTGGTCGGCATGGCGTCGACGGCCCAGCGCAGGGTGCCGCCTTCGCCGACCTTCTGGCGCACGGTCTGCGCGATGTCCTGGGCCGCGGCCCGCCCCGTCAGCTCCTCCTCGTCGGCGCCGCACCCGGCGAGTGCTGGCACGGCGAGGACCGAGCTGGTCAGCAGGGCCACGGAGCGCAGCGTCCGGGACCGGAAGGTCTGGGAGGTCCGGGCCTGGGCCATGGGTCCACCTTTCACGATCATCACACCGATCACACCGATTCCGGTCCACTGAAGTGGACGCAGCGCACACGGTGGCGTCGACACGGCGCTACCGGCGCACAAGGTCACCCAGCCGGCCCACCGACATACGTAACGAAACGCTCACGAAGCGACAAAATGGAGGGAGTGAGATCCAGACAACCAGGGGCGCACTCGTAGCCCGTACGTCAGCAATCACGGCACGTCCCTTCACAAGCGGGGATGTGACGCGCAACACTCGCTGGCGCATGAGCGACGCCACCGCACCCTGCGGAAGTGAGGACACGTCATGTCCCAGCAGGAAGACCTGACCGCGATTTCGCGCCGTCTCGACGACCTCGTCCAGCGCGTCGGAGAGCTGGAACGCACCGTCGACCGACTCAGCGGCGTGAGTGGACGGCCCCGCGGCACCGGCCTCACCGACCGGGCCGGGGACCGCCAGGAGCTGGTGACCATCCCGGACGCGCCGTACGACTCCGCGCTGTGGACGGACTCCGACGACGAGGGGCTGGGCGTCCGAGACCGCCGCGCTCCCTAGGTCGCGTCGTCAAAGTCTCGTCTGCCCGGCGTGCCCTGGCACGCCCTCCCCCGCAGCTACGCGCGGGAGGTACCCCCACGCGGCGTTGTCGTCAGTCACCAATGGCCCCCTGTGCCCTGCGGGCACGGGAGGTACCCCCACCGCAGTGGCTCCTTCCTCCGCCTGGCGATCGCACGCACCAGACCCCGCCGGGCCCGCCCTCACGGGCGGACGACGCCACTTTGACGACACTCCCTAGGAGACCTTCGTTGGCCACTGGTACCGAACCATCACAAGTCCATACGGACGGGCCCTCGGGCCCGAAAGGTGGCGCGCGAACGGGTGTGCACGGCCCGTCGCGCGCCGCCATCGCCCCGCGCCACCTGCGGACCGACCGCTGGTGGCTCTCCCCCGCGGCGACCGCGGCGGGGCTGCTCGCCTTCGTCGTCTACTCGTCGTGGCGGGCGTTCTCCGGCGCCGACTACTACTCCGCGCCGTACGTGTCGCCCTTCTACTCCCCCTGCCTGGCCGAGGACTGCGTCCCCATGAAGGCCGGCACGGACTGGGGGATCGTCGGCAGCTGGTGGGGCCTGTCGCCCGCACTGCTGATCCTGATCTTCCCCCTGGGCTTCCGGCTGACCTGCTACTACTACCGCAAGGCGTACTACCGGGGATTCTGGGCCTCGCCGCCCGCCTGCGCGGTGGCCGAGCCGCACCGCGCGTACTCCGGTGAGACCCGTTTCCCGCTGATCCTCCAGAACCTCCACCGGTACTTCTTCTACGCGGCGCTGCTGGTCGCCGGGGTGCTCACCTACGACACCGTGCTGACCTTCCGCGACGAGGAGTACGACTGGGGCCACATGGGCCTCGGGACCCTGATCTTCCTCGTCAACATCGTGCTGATCTGGGCGTACACCCTGTCCTGCCACTCCTGTCGGCACATCGTCGGCGGACGGCTCAAGCACTTCTCCAAGCATCCGGTCCGCTACCGCATGTGGGGCTGGGTGAGCCGGTTGAACGGCCGGCACATGCTGCTGGCGTGGGCCTCGCTGATCAGCGTCGCCGTCGCCGACTTCTACGTGTACCTACTCGCGTCCGGCGCCATCGACGATCCGAGGTTCTTCTGACATGCCGCAACTCGAACGCCAGCAATGGGACGTCGTCGTGGTCGGTGCGGGGGGCGCCGGCCTGCGCGCCGCCATCGAGGCGCGTGAGCAGGGCGCCCGCACCGCCGTGATCTGCAAGTCCCTCTTCGGCAAGGCCCACACCGTGATGGCGGAGGGCGGCATCGCCGCCTCGATGGGCAATGTGAACGCCGGGGACAACTGGCAGGTCCACTTCCGCGACACCATGCGCGGCGGGAAGTTCCTCAACCAGTGGCGGATGGCCGAACTGCACGCGCAGGAGGCCCCCGACCGGGTGTGGGAGCTGGAGACCTGGGGCGCGCTCTTCGACCGCACCGCCGACGGCAGGATCTCCCAACGCAACTTCGGCGGCCACGAGTACCCCCGGCTCGCGCACGTCGGCGACCGCACCGGTCTGGAGCTGATCCGCACCCTCCAGCAGAAGGTCGTCTCCCTCCAGCAGGAGGACGCGGCCGAGACGGGCGACTACGAGTCCCGGCTGAAGGTCTTCCAGGAGTGCACCGTCACCCGCGTCCTCAAGGACGGCGACCGGGTCACGGGCGTCTTCTGCTACGAGCGGGAGTCCGGGCGCTTCTTCGTGCTGGAGGCACCCGCGGTCGTCCTCGCCACCGGCGGCATCGGCAAGTCCTTCAAGGTGACCTCGAACTCCTGGGAGTACACCGGCGACGGCCACGCGCTCGCCCTGCTCGCCGGCGCACCGCTGCTGAACATGGAGTTCGTGCAGTTCCACCCCACCGGGATGGTCTGGCCGCCGTCGGTGAAGGGCATCCTCGTCACCGAGTCCGTGCGCGGCGACGGCGGGGTGCTGCGCAACTCCGAGGGCAAGCGGTTCATGTTCGACTACGTCCCCGACGTCTTCAAGGAGAAGTACGCACAGACGGAGGAGGAGGGCGACCGCTGGTACGAGGACCCGGACCACAACCGGCGCCCGCCCGAACTGCTCCCCCGCGACGAGGTGGCCCGCGCCATCAACTCCGAGGTGAAGGCGGGCCGCGGCTCCCCGGCGGGCGGCGTCTTCCTCGACGTCTCCACCCGGATGCCGGCCGAGGTGATCCGGCGGCGACTGCCGTCGATGTACCACCAGTTCAAGGAGCTGGCGGACGTGGACATCACCGCGGAGGCGATGGAGGTCGGCCCGACCTGCCACTACGTGATGGGCGGCGTGGCCGTCGACTCCGACACGGCCTCGGCGGTGGGCGTCCCCGGCCTGTACGCGGCGGGCGAGGTCGCCGGCGGGATGCACGGCTCCAACCGGCTCGGCGGCAACTCCCTCTCCGACCTGCTCGTCTTCGGACGTCGGGCGGGGCTGCACGCGGCGCAGTACGCACGCGAGTCGGGCGAGCGGGCCGCGGTCGACGACGCGCAGATCGACGCGGCGGCGGCCGAGGCGCTGCGGCCGTTCGGCACGGCCACGAGCGCTGACGCGGCGGGCGAGGGGGGCGGCGGCGCGGAGAACCCGTACTCCGTCCACCAGGACCTCCAGCAGACGATGAACGACCTGGTCGGCATCATCCGCCGGGACGGCGAGATGCGACGGGCCCTGGAGAAGCTGGCCGAGCTGCGGGTGCGCGCCCGCCGGGCCCTGGTCGAGGGCCACCGCCAGTTCAACCCCGGCTGGCACCTCGCCCTCGACCTGCGGAACATGCTGCTGGTCAGCGAATGCGTGGCCCGCGCGGCCCTGGAACGCACCGAGAGCCGCGGCGGCCACACCCGCGAGGACCACCCCGCGATGGACCGCTCCTGGCGGCGGGCGAACCTGCTGTGCCGGCTGGTCGACCCGACCGGCGCGCGTACGGCCACCGACCCCGGCGCCCCGCAGATCACCCTGGAACGCAAGACCACCGACCCCATCCGACCCGACCTGCTCGCCCTCTTCGAGAAGGAGGAGCTGGTCAAGTACCTCGCCGAAGAGGAGCTCTACGAGTGAGTGCGTACCAGGCCAGCTTCAGGGTGTGGCGGGGCGACCAGGACGGCGGCGAGCTGCGGGACTTCGCCGTCGAGGTCCACGACGGCGAGGTCGTCCTGGACATCATCCACCGCCTCCAGGCGACCCAGGCGCCCGACCTCGCGGTGCGCTGGAACTGCAAGGCGGGCAAGTGCGGTTCGTGCAGCGCCGAGGTCAACGGCCGGCCGCGGCTGATGTGCATGACGCGGATGTCCGTCTTCTCCCGCGAGGAGACGATCACGGTGACGCCGCTGCGGGCCTTCCCCGTCACCCGTGACCTGGTCACCGACGTGGGGTTCAACTACACCAAGGCGCGCGAGGTGCCCTCGTTCGTCCCCCCGCAGGGGGTGGCGGCGGGCGAGTACCGGATGCAGCAGGTCGACGTGGACCGGGCGCAGGAGTTCCGCAAGTGCATCGAGTGCTTCCTGTGCCAGGACACCTGCCACGTGGTGCGCGACCACGAGGAGAACAAACCCGCGTTCGCCGGCCCGCGCTTCCTGATGCGCGTCGCGGAGCTGGACATGCACCCGCTCGACGCGGCGGCGGAGACCGGCCTCGACCGCAAGCGGACGGCGCAGGAGGAGCACGGCCTCGGCTACTGCAACATCACCAAGTGCTGTACGGAGGTCTGCCCCGAGGGCATCAAGATCACCGACAACGCGCTGATCCCGCTGAAGGAGCGGGCGGTGGACAGGAAGTACGACCCACTGGTGTGGCTCGGCAACAAGATCCGCCGCCGCGGTGACTGACTGACGGGTCGCGGCATCGGGCGCGGCGGGTCCCCCGACCGCGCCCGGGGCCACGCCCCGTCTCTACCGGTGGTACCGGTACGTACCCGTCTGCGGCCACTCGCCGCGGGCGTGATCGTTGCCCGCCGTCTGCCGCTCGTAGCGGCCATTCGCCGTAGGCGCACGAGTTGTCTGCCGGCTACGGCCCGGTGGTGCGCTTGTCGCGCAGTTCCCCGCGCCCCTTGTTGCCTCGCCCTTCGGGCGTAGGCGTGACGCATCGCCCGCTGATGAACGACGGTCCAGGCGCGCCAGGGCCGTGATCCGCAGGTGACCGACAGGTCGAGCGAAACAGCGGCGCTGGGGGTGCCACCGTGCCCGCAGGGCGAGGGGGAGGAACTGCGCGACAAGCCATCCGCAGTCCGCAGAGACCAACGCACCCGCAGGGAAACGGCGAGAATGTCCAGGGGCGCGGGGAACTGCGCGAGCAACCCACCACCGGTCCGCAGAGACCAACCCACCCGCAGGGAAACGGCGACATCGTCCAGGGGCGCTGGGGGTGCCACCGTGCCCGCAGGGCCAGGGGGAGGAACTGCGCGAGCAACCCTCCACCGGGCGGAGGCGCCGGGCACGCACGTACGCTCGGCTCGCGCCGCATCAGCCCGCGGACTTCAGCGCTGCGAAGCGCGACTCCACCTCCGCCTCGTCCCCCACCTCCTCCAGCCCCTCGAACTGCGCGTCCAACGACGACGCCGCGAGTTCCTGGCGGCCCACCGCCCTCGCCTCCTCGCGACGGACCTTGTCCTCGAAGCGGCCCAGTTCACTCGTCGGGTCGAGCACGTCGATGCTCTTGACCGCGTCCACCATGCGGTTCTGCGCCTCCGCGGTACGGGAGCGGGCCACCAGTTCGTCCCGCTTGGCCTGGAGTTCGGAGAGCTTGCCCTTCATCCGGTCGAGCCCGGTGCGCAGTTGCGCGACCACCTCCGTCTGGGAGGCGATCACCGGCTCCGCCGTCTTCGCCTCCTTCTCCGACTGGAGCTGACGCTGGAGCGCGACCTTGGCCAGCCCGTCGAAGCGGTCCGCCTCCGCGCCCTGCCCCGCCGCCCGCAGCTCGTCCGCCTTCTTGCTGGCCGCCAGCGCCTTCCCGCCCCACTCGCCGGCCGCCGCCACGTCCTCCGCGTGGTCCTGCTCCATCAGCCGCAGGTTGCCGATGGTGTCCGCGACGGCGCGTTCGGCTTCGCTGATGTTGTTCGCGTAGTCGCGGATCAGCTGGTCGATCATCTTCTGGGGGTCCTCGGCCTGGTCCAGCAGGGCGTTGATGTTGGCCTTCGCCAGTTGGGCGACCCGGCCGAGGATGGTCTGCTTGGTCATCGTGCTCCTCCTTGTGACGCCGTACTCGTGACGCCGTGACGTCCGCGCCGTGACGGTCAGAAACGACCCCCGCCCATCCGGCCGCGGGTGCCGCTGCCGCCGAAGCTGCCGGGCCGGCCGTCGTAACCCCCGCCGCCGAAGCCGCCGCCGCGCCCGAACCCACCGCCGGCCCCGCCCCCTCCTCCGCCGAACAGCCCGCCGAGGATGATCCCGCCGAGGACCGCGCCGCCCAGGCCGCCGCCCGCGCTGCCGATGCCCGGGCCCGTACCGGCCGCGCCGCCGCCGGGGCCGAAGCGGTTTCCGTACGCGCGTACGTCCTGCTCGGCGATCCGCAGCGCCTCCCGGGCCAACGCGTCGGCCTGCTGGGCCTCGGCGAGCGCGGTCCGCGCGTCGCCCGCGCCCCCGCCGTCGGTGGTCGGCCGGGCCGCCAGCTCCAGGCGGCGCTGCGCCTCCGCCAGTCGCGTGCGCGCCTCGCTGCCGACGGCGCCGCGGTGCGTGGCGACGTAGTCCGCCGCCGCACCCACCGCGGCGCGCGCGCCCAGCGTGGCCTGCCCGAGCAGCCCGCGCGCCCGCCGCACCTCCTCGTCGGCCGCTCGGGCGCCCGCGAGCGCCTCGTCCAGCGCGGCGTCCGCCTCATCGAGCCGGCGCAGCGCGTCGATGGGGTCGTACCGTTCGGCCGCCATCTCCCGGCGCACCTCCGCGGCCACGGCCTCCGCCCGGGCGATGCGGCCCTGGAGGGACGCGGTGGACTCCTCGGGCGCGGTGCCCTTCAGTACGCCGCGGGTCTCGGCGAGGTCGCTGTCCGTCTCGGTGAGCGCGCCGGGCAGTGCGCCCACCGCTTCGGCGATCTCCTGCGCCCGCCGGTCCACGGCCTCCACCAGCCGGGTCGCCTGCGCCAGCGCGCCCTCGGCCGCGCGGATCTGGACGGCGGCGGTCGCCGGGTCGGCGCCGTCGAGCGCCGTACGGGCCCGGTCGACGGCGGTCTTGGCGAAGACGAGCCGGTCCCGGGCCTGGACGGGGTCGCTCGCCACCGGCGCGGACGCGGAGGGTGCGTACCGCTGCTGCATCACCGCGAACGCGGCTTCCGTGCTGATCACCCGTCCGTCCAGCTCGGCCCACGCGGCGCGCACCGCCTCCCACGCGTCGGGTGCGGTGCGCTCCAGGTCCCGCAGCCGGTCGAAGTCCTCCGCTTCCGCGTCGAGCCGGCGGTCGGCCTCCGAGCACCGCTCCACGATCTCGGTCAGCATGCGGCGGCGCGTGGCGTCGTCCTCCGGGAACGCGTCGTCGAGCTGTTGGCGCAGCCGGAACGCGGCGTTGAGCTGCTCGCGGGCGTGGGCGACGGCCTCGACGAAAGGTTTCGCCGCGGCTTCGCCGAACTGCGCGGTCGCGAAGCCCAGCTCCTCCTGGCTGGTGCGCAGCGCGTCGTCGGTGTCGACGAGCGCCTGCCGGGCGGCGGCGTCCAGCTCCTGGAGGGGAGGCCCCGCGTCGGCCGCGCCGCCCCAGCCCGTCTGACCGCCCTGCGGGGTGGTACGGGTCGCGCTGCGCTTGCGGCGCCGCAGCGCGGCGTACCCGACGGCGCCGGCGACCGCGACCGCCACCCCGACCGGCAGCACCAGGTCACCGGCGCCGGTGCCAGCGGGCGCGGCGCCGGGGTCCGGGTCGCCGGGAGTGACGGCGGGAGTGGGCACGGGCTGCCCGCTGAGCGCCGCGTCATATCCGTCGGCCGCGCCGATCGCTGCGCCGGCCCAGTCGTGCTGCCGCAGCGGCGGCACGATCGCGGTCCGCGCGACGTCCGCGAGCTGCGCATCGGTGAGCCGGGACGCGGCGGCCACCCAGTACGCGTACTGCCGCTCGTGCGTGGCGACGGTCAGCAGCACGTCGTCCGTGCCGAGCCCGTTGCGGCGCGCGGTGGCGTCCGCCCAGTCCTGGGCGGTGTGGTCGGAGAAGTCCCGTACGTACACGACGAAGAGCTGGAGCCGCTGGGCGTCGTACAACCGGTCGAGCGCGCGCGTGACGTCGCCCGTACGGGTGCCGAGGGCGTCGACGCGGTCGGTGATCTGCCCGTCGCGGGAGAGGGTGACGGGTTCGTCGAGCGGCGCGAGGGTGGCGGTGGCGGTGGCAGGAAGGAGGGGGTTGCCCAGCGCCCAGGACGCCACCAGCGCGGTGGCGAGCAGCCGGCGGGCGATTCGTGTCACATGGGGAGGCTATGTCCGCGTTTCCCCTCCCGCGACTCGACCTCACACGGGCTCCGCGCAGCCCCCGCACGCCGCACGCCGCCTCGGGCCCGGGCCCCGACGTCCCTGCCACACCTCTGCGGACGCGGGCGGCGTACGCGCCCCGCGGCGCACCGCCGCTCAGAACATGCTCAGCAATTGCTCCACCGTCGGTTCCGACGAACCCCCGTCCGGGAGGGCGAGCTCGAACCAGACCGACTTGCCGCGCGGGGTGCGGCGCGAGCCCCACGCCGCGCTCAGGAGGCCGACGAGTTGCAGGCCGCGTCCGCCCTCGTCGGTGTCGCGGGCGCGGCGGCGGCGCGGTTGGACGAGGCCCGAGTCCCAGACCTCGCACACCAGGGTGCGGTCCCGCAGCAGCCGGAGCCGGATCTCACCCTCCCCGTACCGCAGCGCGTTCGTGACCAGCTCGCTGACCAGCAGCTCCACCGTGTCGACCAGGGGCTCCAAGTCCCAGGAGACCAGGAGCGCGCGGGACAGCTCACGGGCGCGGCCCACCGAGCGGGGCTCCCGCGGCAGGGTCCAGTCCCCCACCGCGTCCGACGGCAGGCCCCGGACCTGGGCCATCAGCAGGGCGATGTCGTCCTCGCCGTGCCGGGTGTCGAGGGTGGTGAGGACGTGGTCGCAGACGTCCTCCAGGGACAGCCGCGACACCCCCTCGTCCCGTCGCGCGAGCGACTTCGCGGGGGCCGCGATCGCCGCGCGGAAGGCCCGTAGCCCTTCGTCCAGCGGATGGTCGCGGGACTCCACGAGGCCGTCGGTGTAGAGCGCGAGCAGTGCGCCCTCCGGCAGTTCGACCTCGACCTCCTCGAACGGCTCCCCGCCCACGCCCAGCGGCATCCCCGGGGGCACGTCCAGCAGCAGCGGCTCCTCGCCGGGCTCGACCAGGACGGGCGGCAGGTGGCCGGCGTTGGCGAAGGTGCAGCGGCGGGTGACCGGGTCGTAGACGGCGTAGACGCAGGTCGCGAGGTACACCTCGGAGAGGTCGGCCTCGCGGGACCGGTGCGCGGCGCGGGCGCCCTGCTGCGCTCCGCTGGGGCCGCCGAGACCGCGGGCGATCTCGTCCAGCGCGGACAGCACCTCCGCCGGTTCCAGGTCGAGCAGCGCCAGGGTCCGTACGGCGGTGCGCAGCTCGCCCATGGCCACCGCGGACCGCAGCCCGCGGCCCATGACGTCGCCGACGACGAGCGCAGTGCGGTGCCCGGGCAGTTCGATGACGTCGAACCAGTCGCCGCCGACCTCGGTGGCGGTGTTGCCCGGCAGGTAGCGGCAGGCGATGTCGAGGCCCGCGGCCTCGGGGTCGCCCGGCGGGAGCAGGCTGCGCTGGAGGATGAGGGCGCGCTCGTGCTCCCTGCGGTAGAGGCGGGCGTTGTCGATGCAGACCGCGGCGCGGGCGGCGAGTTCGACCGCGAGCGCCCGGTCCCGTTCGCCGAAGGGTTCGCTGCCCTTCGTACGGGAGAACTGCACCAGCCCGACCACGACCTCGTGCGCCACCAGGGGCACGGCGAGGGTGGACTGCACGAGCCCGCCGTCCTCGGCGGGGATGGTGTGCACGCGGGCGGTGCGCAGCGCCTTCGCGCAGGGCGATTCGGCGCCGTAGCGGTGGACCTCGCCGACGGCGGTCGGGGTGCGGCCGCGGGAGCCGCAGCCGGGGGTGGTGATCAGCGGGGCGTCGGACACGGCGCTGGCGAAGGCGACCCGGCGCAGGGCGGCGCTGCCCCGGCCCCCGCCACCGGGGGCGGGGGCGGCCTGCCGCTCGGGCGGTGCCGCGTCGCCCGCGAGCAGCGCCTGGTACAGGTCGACGGAGGCGAGGTCGCAGAAGCCGGGGACGGCGACGTCGAGCAGTTCGCGGGCGGTGGTCTCCAGATCGAGGGAGTTGCCGATGCGGGCGCTGGCCTCGTTGAGGAGGGCGAGGTTGCGCCGGGCGCTGGCGGCTTCGCGAGCGGCCACGTGGCGGCGCGTCACATCGGTGCCGATGCCGGCCACTCCGATGGTCCGGCCGGTGCCGCTGTGGACGCGGTAGAGGTTGATGGACCAGTGCCTGCGCTCGGCGGTTTCGGGACACGCGCCGATGAGTTGCAGGTCGATCGCGGACTGGCCGGTCTCCAGCACGCGGCGCAGCGCGGCGGTCATCCGGTCGGCCTCGCCGCGGGGCAGGTAGTCGTGGACGGTGCGTCCGCGGTGGTCGTCCGCGCTGCCGCCGAAGACGGTGGCGAAGCGTTCGTTGGCCCGCTTCACCTTCAGATCGGTGCCGAACAGCACGAACCCGAAGGGCGATTGGCCGAAAATGGCTTGCGAGGCGGCGAGGTCGGTTTCGATCTGCCGCAGGGCCCGCACGTCCACGACGATGCAGAGCGCGGCGCGCTCGCCGCTCTCCGTCTCGGTCGGCATCACGTACACCTCGGCGAGGCCGTGGCCGCGCGCGGTGTCGGGGAGTCGGAAGGGCACGAGGCCCGTCCACTCCTTGCCGTCGAGTATCTCCTTGACCCGGTGCCGGCCGCGCGGACGCAACTCCTCCGGCAGCAGCACCTCGATCGGGTCACGGCCCCTGACCTCGGACGCCGTGATGCCGAACAGGTCCACGGCCCGCCCGCTCCACTGGTCGACCAGCCCGTCGGGGCCTATCGAGAACGAGGCGACCTTGATGTAGTCGTAGATCGAGCCAGGCGGGCTGCTCTGCCACACGGCACCGCCCGACGTCCCAGGTATCTCGCTCACGCGACCGTCCCCTCCAGCTCACCGCACCGGACCGGCCATGACCGCAGTATTCAGCACTACGGCCGTGCCGGACACGGCGTTCACGATCACAGCACGGTCTCGTTCATTTTGCGCCGTGTCAGCCGTGATCGTTGTCCCTTCACACTTTTAACCGGCCAGAGCCAGCTCGAACCACACCGTCTTGCCGGTACTTCCACGTCGGGTACCCCAACGGCGGGCCGATCCCGCGACGAGTTGCAGTCCGCGTCCGTGTTCGTCGTCGGGGGCGGCGGTCCGCTCGACGGGCGGGTCGGGCAGCGGATCGGAGACCTCGACGAGGAGGGAGGGGGTGGTGTCGACCTGCTCGCGGCGGACCAGTCGGACGCCGATGGGGCCGGAGGCGTACCGCAGGGAGTTGGTGACCAACTCGCTGACCAGCAGCACCGTCACGTCGCCCACGCCGTGGTCCAGTCCCCAGTCCCGGAGGGTGTCCCGGACGGCGTGGCGGGCGGAGCGCACGGCGCCGGGCTCGGCGGGGAAGGTCCATTCGGCGCTCGGGCTGTCGGTGTCGATCACACCGCTCACTTCACTTCCCGGACCAGCAGCAGATCCACGTCCCATATCGGGTGGCTAATCATCACATACCCGAAATGCCCGTTGAGGTATCCCCCCATCCGGGGCCCGCTGCCCACCTCACCGACCTCATCGCCCCACGCACCCGAGGCCGTCAGCGAGACCGTCCGCGGGATCACGGCGTGCCGGTCAGCCCCTCCGACGCACCGTCGACCGGGGCGTCCATGGTGCCCTCGCGCAGCATCCGGGCGGCCTCGGCGACGGCCGGGCGGTCCTGGTCGAGCCAGTCGACGGCGTCGGTCTCGTCCGGGGCGAGCCAGCGCAGCGCGTCGTGGTCCTCCAGCGGTCGGGGCTCGCCGGAGAGCAGTCGCACGGTCCACACCCGTAGTACGTAGCCCGGCTTCAGCGGCCACTCACCGGGGATCCGGGCGACGGGCTCCGCCTCGACGCCCAGCTCTTCGCGCAACTCGCGGACCAGCGCCTCTTCCGGCCGCTCGCCCGGCTCCTGCTTGCCGCCGGGCAGCTCCCAGCGCCCCGCGACCTCCGCGGGAGCGCTGCGGCGCGCGGCGAGCAGCCGTCCGCGGTCGTACACGGCTCCGGCCACCACCACGCGATCGTGATCAGTCATGCGCCGGAGCGTACCCGCGCCCCCGCCGTCGGCCCCGGCCGTCGTCAGCGCACGTCCACATGGCCCGTGGGCCTCAGGGGCGGGACTGCCCCATGCGCTCCACGTGATAGAGCTGCTTGTGCCCCTTGACATCGAGGGAGTCCGCGATGCGTTGGGCCTCGTCCTCGGTGGCGTACTGGCCGACGCGATAGCGGTTGCCGTTGTCGTCCTGGCGTATGACGAGCCAGGTCAGGGCCGTGCTGTCGCTCATCGCTCCCCTCCCCCGGTGGGTCCGAGCAGGTATGAAGATCGCCGGGAAACCGCACTACGCATATGCCGGAGCCTACGCCTGACCTTCACTCAGCGGATACGGGTTTTCACAAAGAGATAGGAAACTGGGGGCGCGCACCATCGAATGCGCCCCCTGCGCCCCTCATGCCTCTCCCGTTACACCGCGACCGGAGCGGTCGGTACGTAGCCGTCGGTACGCAGCCGCCGGTCCGAACCCGTCGGCCTTCAGCGCCTTCACAGCGTCGTACGAGCCTCACCATAAGGGCCGGCACCGACAGCGCGGGCCCGCACCCGGCAGTCCGGGCGCACACCGACGATCCGGCCCGCATCGGCAGCCCTGGGCCGTACGCCCCGGACCCGCACCGGCAACCCTCGCGCCGACGGCCCGGACCCGCGTCGGCAGGACCCTCGCCGGCAGTCCCGACCTACGCCGGCAGTCGCTCCGCGGGCTGCGCGCCGCTCACTTCACCGGCAGCCGGTACGCGATCCGGAAACGATCCGCCAGCGCGACGATGTCCGCCGTCTCGACCGCGCGGTCGGACGCGTAATACGTACGGGAGACCACCAGCACCACGTGCCCCGGCACCCCGCCGAGTGCCAGCAGCTCCTCCGCGAGCCCCGGTCGGGCGCCGACCTCCTCGGAGACGTTGTCCACGACGACGTCGATCGCCGCCATCCGCTCCACCACGCCGCAGCCCCCGAGCGGCCCCTCCTCCGGCAGCATCACCGGAGTCCGCCCGGTGAGCTCCAACGGCTCCCAGGAGGTGGAGAGCATGACCGGTTCGCCGTTCTCCCGGAAGACGTAGCGGGTGCGCATCACCCGGTCGCCGACCTGGACGCCGAGCCGCTCCGCGATCTCCTCGCCCGCACCCTCCTGGTCGCTGCGCGACTCCCAGGTGCCGCGCACGCCCTCGGTCGCCTGCTCCTGCCGGAAGGGGTTGGCGCCCGTCGGCGGCCGGAAGCAGGAGCGGGCGATGTGCCGGGGCACGGGCCGTTCGCGGACGTATGTGCCGGATCCGGACCGCCCCTCGACCAGGCCCTCCGCCATCAGGACCTTCCGCGCCTCCAGCGCGACGGTGTCCGAGACCCCGTACTCCTCGCGGATCCGGGCCTGGGAGGGCAGCCGGGTGTGCGGGGGCAGCGAGCCACTGACGATCTTCTGGCGGAGGTCGCTCGCCACGCGCAGATACGCCGGCTGCTCACCGATGCCCACTGGCCACTCCCATCACATTGACAGACAGCAACAGCCTGGCAACGGTGGGTTGTCGACTGCAACCGCCGGCCAAAGCCTCGCACACGGTGAGGAGTTCCCCTCCGACAGGGCATTACCGCGAGTACAAACGATCGTTCCGCATCAAACCATTGACCTTAATGGTCCAGACCAATAGCGTCCTGTGCTGCACGACGCCCGTTCACGGAAGAGCCCGGCGCACGTGCGCGCGGCCGTGCCCCGGCCCGCGCGCCCTGCCCCGCCGGGACCACGCACAGGAATGAGCCCCCATGCGTCGAAGAAACCTCGTCCGGACCGCTGTTGCCGCCACCTCCCTGTCGCTCCTCGCCACCCTGGCCCCCACCGCCGTGGCACACGGCGGGGACCGCCACGACGGCGACGACGACCGTCGCGCGTACAAGCGCATCGGCTACTTCACCCAGTGGGGCGTCTACGGACGCGACTTCCAGGTCAAGGACCTGGACACCAGCGGCCAGGCTGCCAAGCTCACCCACATCAACTACGCCTTCGGGAACGTCAGCCCCGAAGGCACATGCATGATGCAGGGACCGGCCGGCGAGGCGGACCCCTGGGCCGACTACCAGCGGCCCGTGCCCGCCGCCGACTCCGTGGACGGCGTCACCGACTCCCCCGACCAGCGGCTCGCGGGCAACTTCAACGAGCTCGTCGAGCTCAAGGCGAAGCACCCCGATCTCAAGGTGATGATCTCCCTCGGCGGTTGGAGCTGGTCCACGCACTTCTCCGACGCGGTACTCACCGAGGAGAAGCGGAAGGCGTTCGTCTCCTCCTGCATCGACCTCTACATCAAGGGCAACCTGCCGGTGGACGGCGCGCGCGGCGGACAGGGCGCGGCGGCCGGGGTCTTCGACGGCATCGACCTCGACTGGGAGTGGCCGGGCTCGTCGGGCGAGGACGACACGGTCTACCGTCCCGAGGACAAGCAGAACTTCACCGCGGTGGTGCGGGAGTTCCGCAAGCAGCTCGACGCGTACGCGAAGAGCCAGCCGAAGCAGCAGGACGGCAAGCGCAAGCGCTACGAGCTCTCCGCCTTCGTGCCGACGGCACCCGCGAAGATCGACGCGGGCTTCGAGGTCCGTAAGATCATGAAGGACTTCGACTTCGTCAACCTCCAGGGCTACGACTTCCACGTCTCCGGCGAGAAGACCACGGCCCAGCAGTCGGCGTTGTACGCGAAGAACGACTTCAGCGTGGACCAGACCGTGAACGACTGGCTGCGCCGGGGCGCTCCCGCACACAAGCTGGTGATGGGCATGCCCGCGTACGGGCAGGGCTGGACGGGCGTCAAGGGCGGCGGCGACGGCATGGGGCAGCCGGCCGAGAAGCCCGCTCCCGCGAAGTTCCAGCCGGGCTTCGAGGACTACAAGGAGCTGAAGAAGCTGGCCGCGTCGGGCCAGTACAAGGTGTACCGGAAGTACGGGCAGGCGTGGCTCTTCGACGGCAACACCCTGTGGACGTACGACGACCCGAAGGTGCTGCGCGCCAAGACGGAGTACATCCGCGACCGGGGGCTCGGTGGCGCGATGTTCTGGTCCCTCGACGGGGACACCGCGGACGGCGAGCTGATGCGCACCGTGGACAGGGGGCTGTCGCACGACGACTGACGGTCGGATGCGAAGCTGAGAGCTGAGGCGCGCGCCGCGGTGCGCGCCGTCGGACGGGACGCGGCCCGGGCAGGGGCCGGGGCGCGTCCTTGGGAAGAGGTCGGTGTCATGGGCTGTCGGTGGCCTGGACACCGGCCTCTTCCGCCTTTGCTGCCCCTGCGCCGCCCCGCCGTACCGCCTTTACCGCGTCTACTGCCTTTGCGCCGCCCCGCCCGTGGCCTTGCCCGTGCTTCAGTGGGCGACTTCAACACGAGGCCGGGCCGGTGGGCCGGGGCGCCGCCGAGGGCCCGGCCCGACGGCCTCAGACGCGTTCCTCCTGGGCCGGCGCCGTGGTCTCCAGGCCCTTCAGCGCCTTGCGGATGGCGACTTCGGTGTCGGCCTTCAGCGCTTCGTCGGCCGAGTAGATGTGGTCCCAGAAGACCTCTTCGCTGGTGGCCTTCGCAGCCTTGTCCCAGTGCGCGCGCGATGCGTCGAACTGGTCGGCGCGCTGCAGCGCCGTCTTGCGCACGTCGCCCTGCCACGCGTGGCCGCGCAGGGCCTTCGCGGAGTCGGCGAGGGCGCTGGAGGTGTCCTTCGCCCAGGCGCGGTGCAGATGGGCGGCGGCCGTGAACTCGTCCTCGGGCAACCGGAAGCCCGAGCGCAGGAAGCCGTTCTCCGCCTTCAGATAGGCGAGCTGGTCGCCGTTGAGGGTGCTGGCGTCCCGGCGCAGGGAGCCGGTCGTCTTCTCGTTCTTGCTGGTGGAGTAGCCGCAGCTCACCCGGCGGTCGCCCTGCTTCCAGCTCTCGCCGGTGGGGAAGTAGTAGTACGGCTCCATCGACGCGGGGATCGCCCACACGTCCATGGCGTACGCGAAGTCGATCTCCTCGCAGCGCAGTTCGGCCACGGGCGCGAGGGTCTCCTCGCCCGGGTAGTCGTCGTAGCCGGTGATGGTGTATCCGCCGGTGATCTCGGCCTCGTGCGGGCTGTCGCAGTCGATGATCTTGACCTCGGAGACCTCCTTGCCGTCCTTGTCACCGGCGCCGGGGAGGTCGTAGCAGTCGCCCTTGCTCAGGTCCTCGACGGTCCGGTAGCTCGCGACCTCGTCGATCCCCTCCTTGAACCCCTTCCAGAACTCGCCGGCGCCGCCGGTGGCGAAGAAGAGGGTGATCAGGAGCGTGGACACGGTGGAGAGCACGATGCCGCTGATCGCGAGGCCCCGGCCGCGCTGGCCGCGGCGCTTGATCTGCCGCAGGCCGATCAGCCCGAAGACCAGGCCGAGGGGCGGCAGGCAGCAGACGATGCCGGAGATGAGGGAGGCGATGGAGAGGCCGTTGACGGTCGGGGCGACGGGCGGCGCGGGATATCCCGGGAACTGCTGGTACGGGTGGTACGCCGGGTGCTGCCCGGGGACGGGCTGTCCGGGCTGCTGCCCGGGGTACGGTCCGGGCTGCGGCGCCTGCGGCTGCTGGCCCGACTGGGGCTGCTGACCGGGCTGGTCGGGCCCTGGCGGCTTGAAGGGGTCCAAGGGATCCACGGGTGTCCTACTCCTCATCGGGGATGCGCCCGGTTGCCGAGTAGCGCCGGGGAGGGGGCCGGGACCGTCGGGGTGCGGGGAATGCACGGGAATCAGTTCGGAATCGTATAAACAGCGCGCCGTTCGGGGTACGGCGGGGCGCGACGAATTCCCCGGCCCGCCCCGCCAAGAGGCCCCGCCGCGGTGGCGCGCCGCCCGCCCCTCGCCGAGGATCCGTTCCATGGCACCAGCACGCCCGAAAACCACGGTGGTCAACCTGAAGGGCCACCGCGACGACCCCGCGTACGCCGACGTCGTCTACGTGGGCCGCGCGATGCACCGCGGCGGCTGGCACCTCGACGGCTCCCCGCTGTCCTGCCCGTGGCGCCCGGGCCGCGACGGCACCCGGGCGGAGGTCATGGCCCGCTACCGCGACTACCTGCTCGCCCGCCCCGACCTGCTGGCGCACCTCCCCGCGCTGCGGGGCCGTCGGCTCGGCTGCTGGTGCGTCCCCGAGCAGTGCCATGCGGAGGTCATCGCGGAGCTGGCGGACGCGGGTTACGGGGCCGCCGGGACGCAGTCAAAATGATGATCGCCCCGGCAGTACCCTTGGGTAACGGCCCGTACGCCTCCCGGCGAGCGCAGGCGGCGTGCCGCGGCCCACCCCGCGGAGGAGCGACCACAGATGCCGACAGCACCGCCCACCGCGCTCGACCGGATGCTCTCGGTCCTGCTGTGCCCCGTGTGTTCGGCCCCCCTCGAAGCGGTCGAGCGCACGCTGCGGTGCCCGGCCCGCCACTCCTTCGACATCGCCCGCCAGGGCTACGTCGGCCTGCTCACCGGCCACCGCGGCCCGGCGACCGCGGACTCCCCCGCGATGGTCCGCGCCCGCACCGCCTTCCTGGACGCCGGCCACTACGCCCCGCTCGCGGCAGCCCTCGCCACCCGCGCCGCCGCCCTCGCCCCCACCCCCGACGCCACGATCCTGGACGCCGGCACCGGCACCGGCCACTACCTGGCCGCGGTCCTCGACGCCCTCCCCTCGGCAACGGGCCTGGGCCTCGACACCTCCTCCCACGCCCTGCGCTCCACCGCCCGCATCCACCCCCGCGCGGCAGCGGCCACCTGGGACGTCTGGCGCCCCCTCCCCCTCCGCCCCGACTCCGTCCACCTCCTCCTCAACGTCTTCGCCCCCCGCAACGCCCCCGAGTTCCACCGCGTCCTCCACCCCACCGGCACCCTCCTCGTGGTCACCCCCACCCCCACCCACCTCCAAGAACTCCGCACCAGCCTCAACCTCCTGAACGTCGACCCGGCAAAGGAGGACCGCCTGCACCAAACGCTCTCCGCGACCTTCCGCCGTGAAGCCACCCAGACGCTGGAGTACGTCGCCCCCCTCGCCACGGCGGACGTCCTCAACCTGGTGACGATGACCCCCTCGGCCCACCACATCTCCCCCGACGCCCTCCGCACCCGGGCCGCCGCCCTGCCGAACCCGCAGCCGGTGACGTTCTCCTTCACGGTGTCGACGTTCCGACCGCTCAGTTAGCGACCGATCGTTACCAGGCCGTGCGTCCCTCACTTGTGTAGCGGTGCAACAGTTGCGGCCCGGCCACGGTGTTGACTCCTTGACCACCGCGCCCAGTCGTCCGTTGACGTGAGCCACTACCACGTGCCCTTCCCGGAGGAGTTGCGCGGCACGGCCTGCGAAGACGTAGGTCCTTCGGTTCGGTGACGCGGACCACGGTGCGTTCCCGGCGGGAGCCAGCCGGCGTCCGTCACCGGTCACAGCCGAAGGGGACGGATTCGTATGGCTACCGTCGAGCACACGCCCGAGCACCGCACCCGGGTCCGCGACGTCCTGGTGGGCGTCACGGCGGGCTTCTGCTCGAACCTGATGTGGGTGCTCGTGCAGGTCGTGGTGCACCGCTTCGGCTGAGCCGGGGCGGCGGGGTGGGCCTCCGGGGCCCGCCCTCACCCCGTCCCGTCCCGGGTTAGCCTACGGTCGTCATTGCGGCCCGCCGGGCTTCCGCTCCGCTCCGGCGGAGTCACGAAGGACACGCCCCCACCCGCACGAGTTCTTCCGTGCTGCCTGGGGGGGCATGCCTTGCTGTTCCGCGACTCCGCCGCAGCGGTCGCCGCAGAGTGTCTCTCCGGCGCTCTCGTCCTTCGCCTGACGGAGCATTTCGTCCATGTGCACGGCCATCGGCCGAGTTCGTCCGAGGTCCGCTCGTGGGAGCGGAGCGTCCCGGTGCTCGCGAACGCGCTCTACGAAGCGGGACTCGGGCAGGTGGAGATGCTCCTGGAGTACGGGCTGCCGCTCACCAGCAGCGGGCGGACGCCGTGCTGGCCGGCGTGCATCCGCAGACGGGCCTGCCTCGTACGTCGTCGTGGAACTGAAGCGGTGGAGCAGCGCCGAGCAGGACGACGACGATCCGTCGCTGTGCCGCATCGACGCGTACGCCCGGGCCGTGCTGAACCCCGTCAACCAGGTACGCGGCTACTGTGAGCACATCGTCTCCTTCAACGGAGCGCTGGCCGAGCACCCGGAACGCATCAGCGGCGCCGCGTATCTCCACAACGCCACCGAGTTCGGAGTCGGCGGGCTCTTCGAAGTCGAGCAGGACCAACACGGTCAACTCTTCATCGGTGCGCGGCGCGGAGAGTACATCGACTTCCTGCGGGCACGGCTCGGGACAGGATCCGGCGCCTCGGCCGCGGACGAACTCATCGCCGGAAAGGTCGGGCCGTCCAAGCAGCTCATGGCAGTGGCCGCCCAGGAGGTCCACGAACGCGAGCAGTTCATCCTGCTGGACGAGCAGCAAATCGCGTACCGCACGGTCCTCAACGCTGTCCGCCGCGCCAAGCAGTCCGACCACAAGGAGGTCATGATCGTCACACGGGCGGGCCCGGCACGGGCAAGAGCGTCATCGCCCTGTCGCTCCTCGGCGAGTTGTACCGGCAGGGTTCCACCGCACTGCACGCAACCGGTTCGGGTTCCTTCACCACGACCATGAGGAAGGTCGCCGGTGCCCGGAAGCGCGAGGTGCAGAACCTGTTCAAGTACTTCAACAGCTACATGACGGCGGAGCGCAACGCTCTCGACGTCCTTGTCTGCGACGAGGCCCACCGCATCCGGGAGACGTCCGCCGACCGCTACACGCGGGCGGCGAACCGCACCGGCAAGGCACAAGGTTGAGGAACTCATCGACGCCGCGCGCGTCCCGGTGTTCCTGTTGGACGAGCACCAGGTCGTCCGCCCCGGCGAGATGGGCACGGTCGCGGAGATCGAGGCGGCTGCCGCGCGCAAGGGCCTCGCCTGTCAGGTGGTGGCGCTGGACAGCCAGTTCCGGTGCGGTGGTAGCGAGGCGTACGTGCAGTGGGTCGTGCGCCTGCTGGGGCTCGTGGACGGTGGTCCCGTGACCTGGGAGCCCGACGACAAGATGCAACTGCTGGTCGCGGACAGCCCCTGGGAGATGGAGGCCCTCCTTGAGGAGCGCCGGTCACAGGGCTACAGCGCGCGCATGTCCGCGGGCTACTGCTGGAAGTGGACGAAGGTGTCCCCTGGGCAGAAACTGCTCGCCGACGTGGTCATCGGGGACTGGGCACGGCCCTGGAACGTCTACGGGGAGTGGGCCGTCGGGGGTGCGCCTCCCGCCGCCTTGGGAATAATCGGCACGGTGGTGTACTCGACCGACGCCGAGACCCGCGAGAAGCTGCGGGAGCTGATCGGCTCGACGGCAAGCCTCGCCGTGGTGTGATCGACGCCCCGGCACGGGGAACAGAGGGGGCCGGCTCCGGGCGGAGCCGGCCCCCGTCGATCTACGGGTGCGCAGGTTCAGGACGCGCTATCGAGCCGTCCGCTCACACGTTGAAGCGGAACTCCACCACACCCGGTCTGACCTGCGGTTATGTGGGCGCATCCCAGCACCACCCCAGCACGGGATCCACTGCAAAGTACAAGAAGATCCAGAAACGCCAAGACTACGCATCAACGCCCGCCCCGGATACAGACCGCGCAGCAGTCCAGACGCTGTAATAGTTTCTGTACTAGACTTGCGGCCATGAAATCATCCCGCCCCGGTGGCACGGAGAACGTCTCCGTGTCGATGCCCTCCGAACTCCTCGGTGCCCTGCGCACTCGTACCGGTAAGCGCGGCGTGTCCGCATACGTGACGGCGGCGGTCCGGCATCAGCTCGCCATGGACGGCCTCGCCGAAATCGTGGCTGCCTACGAAGCCGAGCACGAGCCGCTGAGCGATGCCGAGGTCCACGCTGCCCAGAGCGAACTGTTTGGTGACGCACCGGCGCCCTACGCGTCGAACGACAGCGCCGCATGAAGGAGCCCGCGGCCAGGTCCCTGGTGCTCGACTCCCAGGCACTGTCGCTACTGCTGCGCAACGACCGCCAGATGATCACCCGGGTCGAGGCCGCTCGACGCGTGGGCGTGCCTGTCCTCGTGTCGGCCCTGACGGTGGTGGAGGCCGTGTACGGGAAGACGGATACCGCCCGGCTGCGCTGGCTGCTCTCGCGCCTTCAGGTCCAAGACGTCACCCAGGCGGACAGCCTCACCGCTGTGCAGCTACTGAGCGACGCCGGCGGCCTACACGGCCACAAGTACGCCATCGACGCCCTCGTCGCCGCGATGGCGCTCCGCTCCCCGGCACCCGTCCTCGTACTGACCTCAGACCGCGACGACTGGTCGAAACTGTGCGGCGACCGCGTACAGATCAAGGATGTCTGACCTCGGCGTTCACTCAGCTTGAATCGCGCTGTCTCGCCGACCCCGCGGCTGGGCCCAACGAACCCCGTGGGGTCATTGTGAAGGGCCCGGGAGGGTCAAGGCTGAGTGAGCGGTTCCATGGTCGGCTCCGCGAGACGTAGCGGATGAGCGGTGGCGGCGTACACAAGTTGCCCGACGGTGCAGTCCTCTGGCGATGGGGACCGTGGACCGTCTGCTCAGCGTGAGTAGTCCGCGAGGGTGAGTAGCAGGTGTGCCGACTCAGCGCGCACGTGATCGGAATGGGCACCTGCCGGATTGAGGTGGCGCCCTCGTACAAATACGTCGGAGGCGTCGATGTTGACGAAACGGTGGTCGAGCGCGGAGTGCGGATACCGGTCGTCGAGTGGCAACAGGGTTGTGGTGAACATGGGTGCGGGGGCAGGACCAATTCCGGAGTGCCCGATGCCAGGTTGCTGCTCGGCTCGCAAGTGCCAAAACCCCGTCGCCCGGTCGTGACGGGAGTATGTGGCGACGATGGGCCCCCTCAGCGGAGCGCCGTCATGCGCCTCGCTCGGCAGGATGTTCGGAAAGAGCGAGAGGAACGCGTCCCGGCGTGCGGCCATCTGGAATAGCAGCATGCTGTCGGCGGTAAACGGGCGCGATGGCGAGTGGTCCGGCACGCTCCAGCCGAGTGTGTCCACGAGGTCGGCGTCTGCCGACCATTGGACCGCCTCGCACAGGAAGCGGCAGCCGAATGAGTGCCCGACGAGGTGGAGGTACTGACCGTCTCGGTTGGCGAGCACGGGCGCTGCTTCGGGGTCGGCGCGCTCGGCGTCCAAATACCCGAGGAGCCGGCCCAGGATGTGGGCGGCGTGGCCTCCTCCGTCGCGTGCACCCATAGCGTGTGCCCGGTCCCGGATCCTGCGGTAGCCGGTGGGGGTGACCAGGCTGGAGGATGGCCAGCGCACGACGACACACCATGGGCTGAAGCCCTTGGCCGCTAGCGTTGGATACCGGTCCGGAGCTGTCTCCAGGACCCCATCCATCAGAACCAACAGTCGCTCGGCGGTGCGGTAGGCGGAGTCGGGTGAGGTCTGCCAACCGTGGACATAGACGAGTATGTCCGTCGCCCAGACAGGCGGGGCGAGGTGCTCCGCGAAGTAATGGCGCAGCCTGGCCTCGGGCACAGGCTCACCCGTGTCAGCGTCGAGCAGCCAGCCCGTCGCGTCCAGGTCGACAACCTCCACCGTGCCGACACGGCTCACGCCTCGCCTCCCCTTGTCCGCTCCAGACGAGCATCCATGCCGCAGTGCAGACCGTAGGCGAACCCCAAGGGATTTCGGTATCGGGCGGCGAAGTCCCGGGCCAACTCACGAGTGATCTGGCCAGCGGTCGCCGCCCCGCGAAGGTAGCGGGTGACGAACTCGAGCGCGTACTCGGCGGCAAACGCCTGCGGCATCGCGATTTGCGGCCCGAGCACGCCTTGCGCGCCGTGCTCGATCAGCATGCTCCCAAGGAACGCTCGGTCCGCACTCGCCGCGGAGACTCCGGTGTGGCAGGCGTTGAGTAGGACAAGCGGTCGGAAGCAACCGTGCCGGTAGTTGGCCCGTAGCTCACGTACGGTGTGGCCGTCGATGGGGGCTCCGTCGGTGAGCTTGATGACCAGGGTCGGGGGTTCGGGAGGGTTGCTGACGAAGTCTCCGTGGCACCAGAAGTACATCAACTGCTCGTCCAGCTCCGGCTTCTCCAGATCGCGGGCGAGGTCCTCATAGGTCGTTCGTACGGTGTACTCCGTGCCGGCCGCCAGTGCCTTCGCGACTTCATCCGCACGGGTGGCACTGCCCACGTGGACGTCGTGGTTCAGGCTGACCGAGGGCCGTTCGTGGGCTGCTCCGGGCGGCCCGATCCACGCGTAGGCATCACTGGTGTGCTCGATCTGATGCCGATGGCCGAGGAAGCGAGTGAAGAGAACCTCCAAGGTTGCAGGCGCGGTGGAATCTTCGGGTGTGCACAGCAACGGCCAGGGCAGATGTAGTTCGGAGTCGAACCGTACCCGCAGCCCCTCCTGGGACAAGGCCGAACGCAGGGAGTTGCGGAATATCTTGGTCGGTTCGTCGTCACCGCGCAGCAGAGTGCTGAACAGCAGTGTTTCCCCGCTTCGAGCCAGGTCGGCCACTATCCGGCGCAGCTCCTCCTCAGGTTCGGCACTGAGGTCCGCGGACGTTGCGTACGGGCGCCGTCGACCCTGTACAGAGCGACCCAGGTCGTCGACTGGCTGGAAGTCAACGAACTGTGTTTTCCATCGGGCACGGAGCCGGGCCGCCGCCCCATGGACCTCATCGGGCGTGGCATGCAGGTCAACCTTATGTTCGGTGCCGTGGAGTGCCGGAACGGCCGATCCTGACATCCGCGCCCTGATCCGGCCTCCGCCGAGAACGTCGAAGCTGACGAGGAGATCGGGAGCCTGCGTCGTCAGGTGCGGCAGGAAGCGGAAGCCGTCGCTGGGGTCCTGAACAATGCGGGTGGTCAATTCACGGGGCATCGGTCAGGCCCTCCCCGTGCGTGGCCGCAGCTGTCTATTCCCCGACCCAGTGGACTTCGGCTCCGTGATGGACAGGTCGGATTCCACCTGCTGCAAGACGGTGCCTGTGTCGTGATGCACCAGGGTGAACCGGATCCGGTGCGTACCGGGCTCCAGGGCCGTGAAGCGGAACTGCTCGGATTCGGCATCTCCAGGGTGGTACGCCATTGTGGCAGGGGCGACATCCGCGCTGCTCAACGGCACGGCCACGATGTCCAGCGCGGGCCGCGCACCCGGGCGGGCCCATGGATGCTGGGGCTCAGCGATCAGCTTCAGTGTCACGTGTACTGGAGTCCCCGCACTGGGGTTGTCGTCCAAGAGCGTCAGATGCGCGCGGCAGCGTGGCGGTGCCGAAAGCGCCGGAGGAACCACGTCAACATCAACCACGCGGTTGGCGACTGCGTAGGGGACGACCGCTGCTTCGTAGAAGGCATCCGCGAGCGCAACGATGATCGAGTTGATCGCCGGCCCATCGGTGAAGAAGTAGTCAGCCATCGTGTTGTGGGCGTCCTGGTTTTCTGCGACTGCCTCCGTGACGGCGGCTTGGAAGTCCTGTGACTCCAGGAACTGCTTCTTCGAGTTCACCTTGGTCTGCTGGACCAGGTTCGGGTCGGCGAGCAGCCGCTGCACGAGGCCCTGCACGAACTCCCGGATCTGGGAGGCGGCGAACGTTTCGGCGCCGAAGAGGTCGTTCATCTTGTCTATGACGACCTGAAGCGCGACGTACTTGGGATCCTTCTTCGCGCCCGTGCCGGCCGCGCTGATGCCCTTCAGTTGTCCGTCGCCCACCAGCGAGATGTCGACCGGAGCCGCCTTGGTGTGCTTGACCCCGACCAGCACCACGTCGGAGAGGTCTACGTCGGCCGCCCAGGCGGACTCGGCGATCACCTTCTCCAGCAGGCGCAGGAAGATCGAGAGCATCTCCATGTAGGGATCGCCGTAGTCGACGATCTGGGACATGAAGTCGTAGAGCCGTACGTAGGTGGATACGTCTTTTCGGAACAGGTCGAGCTCCTGGAGCTTTACCTGGTCTTCCTCCTCGATCGCGCGCGCGTAGCGGCGCCGGAAGTCGTGCTGTGCCGGGCTGATCGCTGCCGAGAGAGCGTTGTTACCCTTCCGCGTCACCCACAATTCGGCGACCTTGCGGACGTCGTCCTCGGTGTAGATCCCGGCCTGGGCTAGCTTGTTGGCCAGATGGACAACAACGTACGGGTCGGTCTCGGTCTCCAGGGTCGCATTCTTGAAGTACGGCTCGAAGGCCGCTTTGATGTCCTCGGGCTTGTTGGCGAAGTCGATGACGAACGTCTTGCGCTTCTGCTCCCCGCCCGCGGTGCGGTGGGTGCGGTTGAGGCGCGAGAGCGTCTGCACCGCGGTGACCCCTGGCAGCTTCTTGTCGACGTACATCGCCGAGAGCAAGGGCTGGTCGAAGCCGGTCTGGAACTTGTTGGCGACCAGCATGACCTTGTACGTGTCACCCTTGAACGCTGCCGCCAGATCAGCCCCGGCGCCGGGGTTCATATTGGCCTCGGTGAACTCGTCGTCCTTCGATGGCTGCGGACCCCAGTCCCTGTGCCAGGTCTCGTCCTCGGGTATCGCCACCCCGCCCGAAAAGGCCACGAGGGTGCGGTAGTTGTACGAGGCGTCCTCGGCGCGACGCTTGGCGATGTACGCATCTATTGCCAGCTTGTACTTCACCGCAGACCTGCGCGAGCCGGTGACCACCATCGCCTTCGCCTTGCCTTCGAGGAGGTAGGCGACGTTGGCGTGGAAGTGCTCGACGATGATCTGTACCTTCTGGCTGATGTTCGTCGGGTGGAGCTGCACCCACTTCATCAGCCCCTTGCGGGCGGTAGCCTCCTCGACCTCCTTTCTCCCGTCACCACTCTCGGCCTTGCCAGCGATCTTCAGCGCGGTGTCATAGTGCTGGTAGCCCTTGAGGACGTCGAGGATGTAGCCCTCCTCGATCGCCTGCTTCATCGAGTACAGATGGAACTCGCGCGGCTTGCCATCGGGGCCCTTGCGGCCGAACAGCTCGAGGGTCTTGCTCTTCGGCGTCGCGGTGAAGGCGAGGTAGGAGATGTTCTCCGATTCGGCTCGCTCGGTCATCTCCGAGGCCAGCACCGACTCCACATCGACCTCGCCGCCCTCCTCGATCTCCGTGATCTCCTCGGCCGTCAGTACCTGCTTCAGCTTCGAGGAGATCTGTCCAGACTGGGAGGAGTGCGCCTCATCAGCGATCACGGCGAAGCGCTTGCCCTTGAGGCCGGCGTCGGTTCGGATCTCTTCCAGCGCATATGGGAAGGTCTGCACCGTCACCGCGATGATGAGCTCGCCGTTTTTCAACGCCTGTGCCAGCAGCCCCGACTTCGACTTTGCGCCGGCCTTGCGGACGTCCTCGGGGCTGATCGTCGCGACAATCTTCTTGTTCCCGTCGATCTGCCGAATCGCATCCTGCAGCTGGGAGTCGAGCACCGTACGGTCCACGACCACGATGACGGAGTCGAAGACCTTCTTGTCCTCGGCGTCATGCAGTCGGGCCAGTCCGTGGGCGGTCCAGGCGATGGTGTTCGTCTTTCCTGACCCAGCCGAGTGCTCGATCAAGTACCGGTGCCCGACACCTTCCTCCTTCACCGCGGCGACGACGCTCGTGACGGCCTCCCACTGGTGGAAGCGCGGGAAGAGCATGCTCGTACGCCGAACCGAGGTGCCGGTGGTGACGTCCCACTCCTCCTTGGTCTGCACGATCATCAGCCGCCCGATGATGTGCAGCCACGCGTGCTTCTCCCAGACGCGTTCCCATAGATATGCCGTCGCCGACCCTCCCTCCGCACCGGGCGGGTTGGCGGCACCGCTGTCGAAGCCGATGTTGAACGGAAGGAAGTGGGTCTCGTCCCCCTCCAGTTTCGTGGTCATGGCCGCCAGGCTGTTGGAGACCGCGAAATGCACCAGCGCCCGGTGACCGAACGACAGCAGCGGCTCCGGGCGCCCGTTCGTCAAAGGATTGCGGCGCCGCTTGTACTGGTTGATCGCCTCGTCCAGCGACTGGGTGAAGTCAGTCTTCAGCTCCACCGTGGCCACCGGGAGCCCGTTGATGAAGAACACCAGATCGATGGTGCGCTGGTCGGCAGTCGAGAAGTGCACCTGCCGCACCACCCGCACCCGCATCGCCTCGTAGTGCGCCGTGGTGGTCGCGTTGAGCGAGGTCTCGGGGCGGAACTGCGCCATCTTCAACCGGCCGCCACCGATGTACTGAACTCCGTTACGGAGGATGTTCAGCGTCCCGCCACCGTGCTCAAGGGGCTTGTCCAGAGCGGCAGTCAGCACGTCGAGGAACTTCGCCTGCGAGCCCGCCGCCTTCAGCGCCTTCTCGTACGCCGGCTTCTGCGTCGCCTTCAGCCACTCGAACAGATCCTCTGGGAACAGCGCTCGCTCACGGTCGTACTCGCCGCCGTCGTGGTCGTTCACCGAGTACAGCCAGCCACGGGCCTCGAGGTACTCGCAGATCTCCTTCTCGAAGGCCGCCTCGTTGTGGTCGGCCATTACGCAGCCTCTCGTACGTCGATCTGCCCCGTGACCGCAGCCGTGATGAGCGCTGCGCGTCGTTCCTGGGAGAGCTCAATGAACCGCTCGGTCTCGGCGATCAGCTGGTCGATCTTGGCAGTCTGTTCGTCGAGATAACCGAGGATCCGGGCTTGCTCATCCAAAGGCGGAACAGCCACGGGAAAGCCGGCGAGAAGCGGTCGCCGCAGCGACTCCATCGTCACGGTGTTGCTGCCAGCGAGTGCGATCGGCCTCAGGAAAGTAGAGAGGTAGTAGTAGAAGTACCGCCCGGCGATTCCGTGGAAATCGGTGAAAACATAGACCCGCTGGTGGGCTTGGAATTTCCCGTCGAAGTAGTGGAAGACCTTGCCGGTCCCACCTTGCCCGTCGCCCGGGGTCATAACAGCCTCGCCGTCGAACGCGTAGGCATTCGATCGCAGAACCTCGCGCCCACGGACAAAGAAGGGGTAGGCGCCGTCCTCGGTGGCATTTCCCGAGTCTTCGTCACCGGTCGTGATGGTGCAGAGATGACGCGTCGGGACCATGTTCCACGCCGACGGAATCGAACCGAGCAATTCGCTACCTGAGGCGCGGAGCGGCGCATCGCTGTCCAACCCGCGCAGCAAGACGGCTCGGACCGCCGATGCCCGCCGCTCATGGAGCATGTCAATCAGCCGCTGCTGCTCCTCGATGAGGGTGTCGATCCGGGCCGTCTCACGGTCAAGGTAGTCGGCGATGGCGCGCTGTTCTTCCAGCGGCGGCACTGGGATCGCCATGCTGAGGAAGACATCGGGATAGATCCGAAGGCGCGACGACCAGATGCCGCGGGAGAGACGAGTCATCTCCATCACGTACGGGGTCGATCGGTAAAGGTAGTCGTAGAACCCAGGACAGAAGGCTGCGTTCGGACGCGGCCTGTACACACCGTACGCAGGGCTCACGATGCCGGCCTGCTTCGAGACGCCGAGCGCCCCCATCCACGCCCACATCGTGTTGATGACGAGATCGCCCGTATCCACAAGGCGGTAGCCATCGAGGCTCTCCGCTGCGGTCATCGTCACGTTCTTCTCTGACCTCGGGGTGATCCCGGTCAGATGCGACACGCTGAGAAGTTCCTCTGCACCTTCGGACGAGACAGACAGTGACTCTGCCAGGAGTTCTTTGTTTCTACTCCAACGCCAGCGGGATGGGACGTTGCCGGCCCAAGCCTGCTCAAGATCAAGCTGCGCTAGTGTCATCCCTCAACCTCCCGCAGCAGATCGAGGATCTTAGCGACCTGCTTCTCCAGGTCGGCGTCGATCTCGGCGAGCGGACGAGGCGGAACGTACTTGTAGAAGTGCCGCGTGAAGGGGATCTCGTACCCCGTCTTGGTCTTGGCCCAGTCGATCCAGGCGTCGGGAACGTGCGGTTTTACCTCCGCGTCGAAGTACGCCTGGATGACTTCGCGCTCCGCTTCCGTGCCGGCGGTCGAGCCGCCGTAGGTGAAGGGCACGTTCTCGGTGTCACGCTTCTTCGAATCGGGCTTCGGGTCACCCTTACGGTTGACGACAGGGTTCCCGTTCTCATCCAGCAGGGGGCGCTCGACGGTGACAGTCCAATAGCCAAACTCGTCGTTGCGCAGCACCTTGGAGAGCTCGGGATCGGCGTCCTCGAAGTCGTCATACAGCCGCAGGACCTTGGCGCGGTCTGCGTTGCTGATCTCGCGTCCCTTGGCTCCGAGGTTCTTGCGCATCTTGGTCCAGAACGACGTGCCGTCGATCAGTTGCACCTTGCCCTCGCGGTCGGGGTGCTTGGTGTTGTCCAGGATCCAGATGTAAGTGGCGATACCGGTGTTGAAGAACATGTTGGTCGGCAGGGCGACGATCGCCTCGACGAGGTCCTTCTCCAGGAGCCACCGGCGAATGTTGGACGGGCCGGACTCAGCGGCACCGTTGAAGAGCGGAGAGCCGTTCATGACGATGCCGACACGGCCGCCGCCATCCTCGGGTGCGCGCATCTTGTGGGCGAGGTGGAGCAGGAAGAGCATCTGCCCGTCGGACGTCGCGGGGAGGCCCGGTGCGAAGCGGCCGTAAGGGCCGGCTGAGTCTCGCTCCGCCTTGACCTCCTTGGCGTATTGCTTCCAGTCCACGCCATAGGGCGGGTTGGACATGCAGTAGTCGAACTGGCGGCGCTCGAAGGCGTCGTCGGTGAGCGTGTTACCGAAGGCGATGTTGGTCGCGTCGTGGCCCTTGGCAAGCAGGTCGGACTTGCAGATGGCGTACGACTGCGGGTTGTACTCCTGGCCATAGAGGCTCAGCTTCGCGTCGGGGTTCTCGGCGAGCAGGTGTTCTTCTGCCAGGGAGAGCATGCCGCCGGTGCCAGCGGTCGGGTCGTACAGAGTTCGGATGATGCCGTCCTCAGTGAGGTCGACATCCTTCTCCGCGAAGAGCAGGTCGACCAGCAGTCGGATCGCGTCGCGCGGCGTGTAGTGGTCGCCGGAGGTCTCGTTCGCTGCCTCGTTGAACTTGCGGATGATGTATTCGAAGGCGTCACCCATGTCGGAGTTCGACACCACATCAGGGTGGAGGTCGACCCTACCGAAGGACTTGACGATCTCTCGCAGGAGCCCGGCCTTCTCCAGGGCCAGGATCTCCTTCTTGAAGTCGAAGTACTCGAACACGTCCACGTCGCTGGAGAACCAGTCGATGTAATCGGCCAAGTTATCCGCCAGCCCGTCCGCGTCGGCCAGCAGGTTCGCGAACGAGTAGTTGGAGGTGTTGTAGAAGGTCCGCCCTGTGGCCTTCTTGACCTCGACCCTGAGCCGGTTCGGGTTCTCGTGCTTCGCAGCCAGCTCCCGTACCACCGCGCGGTCCGGCTCAAGTACGCAGTCGAGCCGTCGCAGGATCGTGAACGGGAGGACCACTGTCCCGTACTGGTTGGGGCGATAGGGGCCCCGAAGTTGGTCAGCGATAGTCCAGATGAAGCTACCGAGCGCGCTCACAAGTTCCTCACGAGAATCGTCTAGCAGTGCCGATTACTTTGCCAGAGCCAGCAGTCGCCGTCCCACGGTTCAGCCACTCACCAGAGCAGAACCCAGCACCGGCACCACATCCACGTCCCAGCACAATCCCAGCACGGTACGGATGACCAGCGATGACGACAGGTGATGAGGGGTCAGCTATCCCAGCACCATCCCAGCACGGGAAAAAACCAAGGGCCCGACCCCGAAGAGTCGGACCCACCCTGACCTGCATGTTTGCCAGATCAGCGACGTGATGATATTTCAGCCGCTACACATTGAAGCGGAACTCCACCACGTCCCCGTCCTTCATCACGTAGTCCTTCCCCTCCATCCGCGCCTTCCCCTTCGCGCGCGCCTCCGCCACCGAGCCCGTCTCCACCAGGTCGGCGAAGGAGATGACCTCCGCCTTGATGAAGCCCTTCTGGAAGTCGGTGTGGATCACGCCCGCCGCCTCGGGGGCCGTCGCGCCCTGCTTGATGGTCCAGGCGCGGGATTCCTTGGGGCCGGCCGTGAGGTAGGTCTGGAGGCCGAGGGTGGCGAAGCCGACGCGGCCGAGGGTGGCGAGGCCGGGCTCTTCCTGGCCCATGGACTGGAGGAGTTCCAGGGCCTCGTCGTCGTCGAGTTCGATCAGTTCGGACTCGATCTTGGCGTTGAGGAAGATCGCCTCGGCGGGGGCGACCAGGGCGCGCTGCTCGTTCTTGAAGTCCTCGTCGACGAGCTCGTCCTCGTCGACGTTGAAGACATAGAGGAAGGGCTTCGTGGTCAGCAGGTGCAGCTCGTGGAGCAGGTCGCCCTGCTCGGTGCCCTTGGTGATGCCGGCGGAGAAGAGGGTCTCGCCGGACTCCAGGATCTTCTGGGCGGACTCGACCGCGGCGAGGACGGCGACCTTCTCCTTCTGGAGGCGGGCCTCCTTCGTCAGGCGGGGGACGGCCTTCTCGACGGACTGGAGGTCGGCGAGGATCAGCTCGGTGTTGATCGTCTCGATGTCGTCCTTCGGGGAGACCTTGCCGTCGACGTGGACGACGTTCTCGTCCTTGAAGGCCCGGATGACCTGGCAGATCGCGTCGGACTCACGGATGTTCGCCAGGAACTTGTTGCCCAGGCCCTCGCCCTCGCTGGCGCCGCGGACGATGCCCGCGATGTCCACGAAGTCGACCGTCGCCGGGAGGATGCGCTCGGAGCCGAAGATCTCGGCGAGCTTGGCGAGGCGCGCGTCGGGGACGCCGACCACGCCGACGTTGGGCTCGATGGTGGCGAACGGGTAGTTGGCCGCCAGCACGTCGTTCTTGGTCAGGGCGTTGAACAGGGTCGACTTGCCGACGTTCGGCAGGCCGACGATTCCGATCGTGAGCGACACGGTGGCGACTTCCTGGGCTGGGAGGGGACTGCATGGACGAGGGATGCTTCGGCCGCACCGGGCCGATCCCCCAGTTTACGGGCCGCGCGGGGGTTTCACGGCCGCGGCCCGGGGCGCTGCGGCACCCGGCCCGGAGCCCTCGTCCGCACGCGCTGCCGTCCGAAGGCGGCTGGTGGAGTCGAACTCTTCGCCAAGGTCGTCCAAAGGGCGTGTCCTGAGCCGGATTCCGCCCCCGTCGCAACCTACGTTGGTCAAGTGGAGCAGCCAAGGACGAGTAACCCCCAGCGCCGCCAGCGGCCCCAGACACCTCCCGCGCAGGGTCCGCTCTCCCCGCAGAGCGCCCTCGCGGACCGTCCCGTCGTGTACGGGGTGCGGCCCGCGCGGTCACAGCGTCCGGTGTCGCCGCTGGTGCTCGCCCTGCGCAAGCTGCCGAGCCCCCGGCTCACCGGGCTGGGCGCGGGGCTGTTCGCGCTGGTCGCGATGGTGCTGCTCGGCGTTGTGGACTGGCTGCTCTTCGACGGCTCCGCGGCGGTCTACGGCGTGCTGTTCCTCCTCGTCAGCGCCCTGACCGCGCTGTGGGTGCGCGAGGCCGACCTGGTCACCGCGCCGATCAGCGTGCCGATCGCGTTCGCCGCCGGGGTCGTGCCGATCTCCGGCGGCGAGGGCGGCATCGGCGGTCAGGTGATGGCCGTGGTGACCGCGCTGGCGGTGCACGCGGGCTGGCTGTACGGCGGCACGCTCGTCGCGGGGCTGATCACCTGCGTGCGGAAGGTGCGCCAGATGGGGCGGCGCAAGCGCCGTGGACGGCCCGCGGCGCCCCCGGTGGGCCGGGGGCGCTAGATACGGTCGTCAGCGCTTCGCGGCGGCCGAGCAGGCCATCGCCGCGCCCACGATCCCCGCGTTGTTCTGGAGCTGC
This sequence comes from Streptomyces sp. NPDC048057, assembly GCF_040653095.1. NCBI lineage: Bacteria > Bacillati > Actinomycetota > Actinomycetes > Kitasatosporales > Streptomycetaceae > Streptomyces > Streptomyces sp. NPDC048057. Next base: position 198,509 of record NZ_JBEZNF010000007.1, on the reverse strand, counting down.
GCCGGCACGATCTCCGCCCGTACGCCCTCGATCAGCGGGAGGAACTTCTCGGCCTTGCGGCTCACGCCGCCGCCGATGACGAACAGCTCCGGCGAGAACAGCATCTCCACGTGCGCCAGGTACTTCTGGACCCGGCGCGCCCAGTGCGGCCAGGACAGGTCGGCGTCCTCCTTGGCCTTGGTGGAGGCGTGGGTCTCGGCGTCGCGGCCGTGCAGCTCCAGATGGCCCAGTTCGGTGTTCGGCACCAGGCGGCCGTCGACGAACAGGGCGCTGCCGATGCCCGTGCCGAAGGTCAGCAGCATCACGGTTCCGCCGCGTCCGCGGCCCGCGCCGAAGGTCATCTCGGCGACGCCCGCCGCGTCCGCGTCGTTGAGCACGGTGACCGCGCTGCCGTCGAGCCGGGAGCTGAGCAGCTTGGCCGCGTCGACGTCGATCCAGCCCTTGTCGACGTTCGCGGCGGTACGGGTGACGCCTCCCGTGACCACGCCGGGGAAGGTGATCCCGACGGGGCCCGTCCAGCCGAAGTGCTGCACCACCTCGGCAACGCCGTCCGCGACCGCGTCGGGCGTCGCCGGGTGCGGGGTCAGGACCTTGTGGCGCTCCTGCGCCAGATCTCCGGCGTCAAGGTCGACGGGAGCGCCCTTGATGCCGGATCCACCGATGTCCACTCCGAAGACGTTCATGGGCACCACGTTACGGTCCCGGCGTCAGGAGCACCCCGTCAGCGGCGCGGGGTCACCCCGCGCTCGGCCCACCGGCCTTGGCCACCAGCTCGGCCGCCTCGGCGCGCAGGTCGCGGCGCAGCTCCTTCGGCAGCGAGAAGGTGATGGACTCCTCGGCGGACTTCACCAGCTCGACGTCCTCGAAGCCACGCTGCGTCAGCCACTCCAGGACGCCCTCGACCAGGACGTCGGGGACGGAGGCGCCGGAGGTGACGCCGATGGTCGACACGCCCTCCAGCCACGCCTCGTCGATCTCGTCGGCGAAGTCGACCAGGTGGGCGTCGCCCGCGCCGGCGCCGAGGGCGACCTCGACGAGACGGACGGAGTTCGAGGAGTTCTTCGAGCCGACGACGATGACCAGGTCGGCTTCCGCGCCCATCTGCTTGACCGCGATCTGGCGGTTCTGCGTGGCGTAGCAGATGTCGTCGCTGGGCGGCGAGATGAGCTGCGGGAACTTCTCCTTGAGCTTGTCGACGGTCTCCATCGTCTCGTCGACGGAGAGGGTGGTCTGGGAGAGCCAGACGACCTTGGACTCGTCGCGCACCTCGACCTTGGCCACGTCGTCCGGGCCGTCGACCAGCGTGATGTGCTCCGGGGCCTCGCCGGAGGTGCCGATGACCTCTTCGTGGCCCTCGTGGCCGATGAGGAGGATGTCGTAGTCCTCGTTGGCGAAGCGGACGGCCTCCTTGTGGACCTTGGTCACCAGCGGGCAGGTCGCGTCGATCGTGGCGAGCTTGCGCTGGGCGGCCTCGTCGTGGACGACGGGGGCGACGCCGTGCGCGGAGAACATCACGATGGAGCCTTCGGGGACCTCCGCCGTCTCGTCGACGAAGATCGCACCTTTCTTCTCCAGGGTCTGCACGACGTACTTGTTGTGGACGATCTCGTGGCGGACGTAGATCGGCGACCCGTACTGCTCAAGGGCCTTCTCGACGGCGATCACGGCACGGTCCACGCCCGCGCAGTAGCCACGGGGAGCGGCGAGCAGGACGCGACGGGCTGGAGGCGTTGCAGTCATGCACCCCATCGTAAGGCCGAGCAGAACAGGCGGGAGATCACCGCTTGGGGAAAGACTGTCTGGGTGTGCGCGGGGTGCCGTGGGCGTCCGCGGGCACGGTGACGACCGGGTGACGGGCGGACGGAGGGCCGGATGACCGCGGGTGTTCCCGAGTCGAACGAGGGCGGCGGAGTCACGGACGGTGGCGGCGGTGCGGACGGGGCCGGGGGCGTCGGCGAGCTGCGGCGCACCCTCGGCTTCCGCGACCTGGTGGTCTACGGTCTGCTCTTCATCGCCCCCATGGCGCCCGTCGGCGTCTACGGGACCCTGGACGCGAAGTCCCACGGCGCGGTCGCCCTCGTCTACGTGGTCGCAACGGTCGCGATGGCCTTCACGGCGGTGAGTTACGCGCAGATGGTGCGGGTCGCCCCGCGCGCGGGCTCCGTCTTCACGTACGCCTCGAAGGGTCTCGGTCAGGGGCCGGGTTTCATCGCGGGCTGGATGGCGATGCTCGACTACCTGCTGATTCCGGCGGTGGCGTACCTCTTCTCCGGGATCGCGATGGAGGCGCTGGTGCCGGCGGTCGACCGGTGGATCTGGACGCTGCTCGCCGTGGTCGTGACCACCGCGCTGAACCTGTGGGGGGTGCGGCCGGCGGCCCGGGTCGGCTTCGCGGTGCTGGTGATGGAGATCGTGGTGCTGCTGGTGTTCGTGGTGTCGGCGATCGTGGTGCTGGCGCAGGACGGGGCGCAGCGCGGCTGGCTGTCGCCGATCACGGGCGACCTGTCCTTCTCCCTGACGGCGGTGTTCGCCGCGGTGTCGGTGGCGGTGCTGTCGTACCTGGGCTTCGACGCGATCGCGTCGTTCGCGGAGGAGGTGACCGGGGGGTCCCAGCAGGTGGCGCGGGCAGTGCTGTTCTGTCTGGTGCTGGCGGGGTTGCTGTTCTTCGCGCAGACCTATCTGGTGGCGCTGCTGGAGCCGGCGTCGTCGGCGGAGTTGGCGGCGGCGCCCGAGAAGCAGGGGACGGCCTTCTACGACGCCGTGGACTCGTCCGTGGGGACCTGGCTGCACGATCTGATCGCGGTCAGCAAGGCGATCGGCGCGGCGTTCGCGGCGCTGGCGGCACAGGCCGCGGCGGGGCGGTTGCTCTTCGCGATGGCCCGGGACCGGCGGCTGCCGCGGGGGCTGGCCCGTACGAACGCGGGCGTGCCGCGGGTGGCCCTGCTGGCGGCGGCGGTGGTGACGCTGGTCGCGGCGGTGTGGGCGGCGCGCCGCCCCAAGGGGCTGGAGCAGCTGGTCTCGGTGGTGGACATCGGCGCGCTGACGGCGTTCGTGCTGCTGCACGCCAGCGTGGTGGGGTGGTTCGTGGTGCGCCGCATGGCGGGGCCGCCGGACTGGCTGCGGCACGTGGCGGTGCCGGTGGTGGGCGCGGTGATCTTGATCGCGGTGATGGCGGAGGCGGCGACGTCGGCGCAGGTGGTGGGCGTGGTGTGGCTGGGCGTGGGGCTGGTGGTGCTGGCGGTGCGCTGGGAGCGGCCGGGGGCGCTGTGAGCGGTGCGCGGGGAGGGGCCGGGGCTGGCTGAGGCGTCGGGAGGGGTGCCGGGAGGGGCACCGGGTGCCCGTCGGGCAGGTGGTGGCGGGGGCTTTCGGGGCGGTGCGCCGCGCGTCCCTGCACGACGCGCCGCGTTGTCACACCCGGCCGTTACGCTCCCCCGTATGGCTCTCAACACGTCCGCGGAAGCCCCGGTGCCCGTCGGGGAGGTCTCTCGGCTCATCGGGGGGTGGATCGACCGGCTCGGCGCGGTCTGGGTGGAGGGACAGATCACCCAGATGTCGCGGCGGCCCGGTCAGGGCGTCGTGTTCATGACCCTGCGGGATCCGTCGTACGACATCTCCGTGAGCGTCACCTGCTTCCGGCAGGTCTTCGACGCGATCGCGGACGTCGTGTCCGAGGGGGCGCACGTCGTGGTGCACGCCAAGCCGGAGTGGTACGCGCCGCGGGGGCAGCTCTCGCTGCGCGCCGCGGAGATACGGCCCGTGGGCGTGGGCCAGCTGCTGGTGCGGCTGGAGCAGCTGAAGCGGTCGCTGGCGGCCGAGGGCCTGTTCGCGCCGGGTCGCAAGAAGCCGCTGCCCTTCCTGCCGCACCGGGTGGGGCTGGTCTGCGGCCGGGCGTCGGCAGCGGAGCGGGACGTGCTGGAGGTCGCGCGCCGACGCTGGCCCGCCGTCCGCTTCGAGGTGCGCAACGTCGCCGTGCAGGGGGTGCACGCGGTGCCGCAGGTCGTCCAGGCCGTGAAGGAGCTGGACGCGCTCGCCGAGGTGGACGTGATCGTGGTGGCGCGCGGCGGCGGCAGCGTGGAGGACCTGCTGCCGTTCTCGGACGAGCAGTTGGTGCGCACGGTCGCCGAGTGCCGTACGCCCGTGGTGTCGGCGATCGGCCACGAGCCGGACTCGCCGCTGCTGGACCTGGTCGCCGACCTGCGGGCGTCCACGCCCACGGACGCGGCGAAGAAGGTCGTTCCGGACGTGGGCGAGGAGCTGGAGCGGGTGCGTCAGCTCCGGGACCGCGCGCTGCGCACGGTCCGCGGGCTGCTGGAGCGCGAGGAGCGCGGGCTGGCGCACGCCCTGACGCGCCCTGCGATGGAGCATCCGCAGCGGATGGTGGACGACCGGGAGGCGGAGCTGACGGCCTTGGCGGCGCGCGGCCGGCGCGTCCTGGGCCATCTGCTGGACCGCGCCGACTCGGAGCTGTCGCACACCTGGGCCCGGGTGGTGTCGCTGTCGCCCGCGGCCACCCTGGAGCGGGGGTACGCGGTGCTCCAGCGCGCCGACGGGGGCGTGGTGCGCTCGCCGGCGGACGTCGGGGGCGGCGATGCGCTGCGCGCACGGGTCTCGGAGGGCGAGTTCGCCGTACGGGTGGAGTCCGCGCCCGAGGGCTCCGAGGACGGGGCCGCGCGGGCCGTCGAGGGTGCGTAGCGAGCGGCCGAGGCGCGGGCGGACCGCGTGCACGGAGTACGGGGAACAGGACCAGGAAGAGGATCACATGGCTGCGAAGACGGACGAGACGGGCGAGACGGCGCAGGGCGGCGCCGTGGCGGACGACACGGAGCGCGCCGCGCTCGGGTACGAGCAGGCGCGGGACGAGCTGATCGACGTCGTGCGCCGGCTGGAGGCCGGCGGCACCACGCTGGAGGAGTCGCTGGCGCTCTGGGAGCGCGGCGAGGAGCTGGCGAAGGTCTGCCGGCACTGGCTGGAGGGGGCGCGGGCCCGGCTGGACGCGGCGCTCGCGGCCGATGCGGGGGGCGGAAGGGGCGAGTAGGGCGCCGGCGCACTACGGGCCGATACCGGGGCCGACCAGCCTCTGACCTGCACGTCAGCCCGAGCCGTGGGCCCCATGCCCCGCACCGGGCGGCTATGAGGCGCCTCACACTTCCCCAATAGTTGAAATTTAATCTATTGCGTTACGGTTGGACCCTCCGATTCCGCACCAACGAACCATCGGAAGGTTCCCCCAGCATGTCCCTCGCTCTCGACACCGCCGCCCAGGACCTCCTCTTCCGCGAGGCGCGCACCGCGAACACGTTCACCGACGAACCGGTGACCGACGAGCAGTTCCAGGCGATCTACGACCTGGTGAAGTTCGGGCCGACCGCCTTCAACCAGACGCCGCTGCGCGTCGTCCTGGTCCGCTCCGACGAAGCCCGCGCACGACTGCTCCCGCACATGTCCGAGGGCAACCGGGCCAAGACGGCAACCGCGCCGCTGGTCGCCGTCCTCGCCGCGGACAACGAGTTCCACGAGGAGCTGCCCCAGCTCCTCCCGCACTTCCCGCAGGCCAAGGACCTCTTCTCGGAGCGTCCGGTCCGCGAGCAGAACGCGAGCGTGAACGCCTCGCTCCAGGCCGCGTACTTCATCGTCGGCATCCGCGCCGCCGGCCTGGCGGCCGGCCCCATGACGGGCTTCGACTTCAAGGGAGTCCAGCAGGAGTTCCTGGACGGGGACCACACCCCGCTGATGATCATCAACATCGGTCGACCGGGCCCGGACGCGGCCTTCCCGCGCTCGCCGCGACTGGCGTACGACGACGTCGTCACCTCGGTCTGACGCACTCGACCCGACGGCTCGCACGAGCCGGACGAACACCACAGGGCCGCCGCATCCGGGAGTCGGATGCGGCGGCCCTGTGGCACGTCACGCCGTCGGCGCGGTACGGAAGGTCAGGAGCCCTGCGCCGGTGCGGACGGGGCGGTCGACGGCAGGGTGGCCCCCGCCTTCAACGACTCGGCCATCTCCGTCAGCCGGGCGAGCGGCGCCGTACCCGTGACGACCGTCGTCACGCCCTCGTGCTGGCGCACCAGGGCGTCGTACTTCGAGCCCGTCCAGAGCTCCCACGGCTCGCCGTTCACCATCTGCTTCTTACCGGTGTCGGCCGCCTTCTCGGTGACCTTCGGGACGTACTTGCGGTACGGCTGGGACGACTGCTCGATCGCCACGTACTCCCGCTCCGGGTCGAGGAAGCCCAGGTGCCAGGCCTGTCCCGCCTGCCCGTCGTACCGGACCGACGTCGGCTTCCAGCCCTTCGACAGCCCCTCCGGCGCCAGCACCGGGTAGGACGCCGCGCGTTGCGCCGTCACCAGCTCGACCCGGTAGTCCACGGCCTTCATCTGGTCGGTGTCGTCGTTCGGGAGGAAGAAGTAGATCACTGCGACGACGGCTCCGATGACCGCCATCGACAGCACCATGTCCCGCACCGTTTGTTTGCCTCGCATACCTGCCACGCCCCCCATCGTCGCATCCGCACCTCGCGCTCAAACGTGGGCCCCGCTGCTCATTCTGCCGCTCTGGCGATAGAGTCAGATCACCCTCATTTACGGTCGTCGTCGTACAGAAAGGTGCGCTCCGATGTCCGAGCACAACCTGCCGTCCCCATTGGAGGTCTCGCCCGAGGCCCCCGACCGCAACCTCGCCCTCGAACTGGTCAGGGTCACCGAAGCCGCCGCCATGGCCGCGGGTCGGTGGGTCGGGCGCGGTGACAAGAACGGCGCGGACGGTGCTGCCGTCAAGGCCATGCGGACACTCGTCCACACCGTCTCGATGAACGGCGTCGTCGTCATCGGCGAGGGCGAGAAGGACGAAGCGCCCATGCTCTTCAACGGGGAGCGCATCGGCGACGGGACCGGCGCGGAGTGCGACATCGCCGTCGACCCGATCGACGGGACCACCCTGACCGCCAAGGGCATGCCGAACGCGATCGCGGTCCTGGCGGCGGCCGACCGCGGCACGATGTACGACCCCTCGGCCGTCTTCTACATGGACAAGCTGGTCACCGGCCCCGAGGCGGCGGACTTCGTCGACATCAACGCGCCCGTCTCGGTCAACATCCGCCGGGTCGCCAAGGCGAAGAGCTCCTCCCCCGAGGACGTCACGGTCGTCGTCCTCGACCGCCCCCGGCACGACGGCATCGTCAAGGAGATCCGCGAGACGGGCGCCCGCATCAAGTTCATCTCGGACGGCGACGTCGCCGGCGCGATCATGGCGGTGCGGGAGGGCACGGGCGTCGACATGCTGATGGGCGTCGGCGGTACGCCCGAGGGCATCATCACCGCGTGCGCCATCAAGTGCCTGGGCGGCACGATCCAGGGCAAGCTGTGGCCGAAGGACGACGCGGAACGCCAGCGCGCGCTGGACGCGGGCCACGACCTGGACCGGGTGCTGCTCACGGACGACCTGGTCAGCGGGGACAACGTGTTCTTCGTCGCGACGGGGATCACGGACGGGGAGCTGTTGCGGGGGGTGCGGTACCGGGCGGAGACGGCGACGACGCAGTCGCTGGTGATGCGGTCGAAGTCGGGGACGATCCGGCAGATCGACTCGACGCATCGACTGTCGAAGCTCCGCGCGTACAGCGCGATCGACTTCGACCGCGCCCAGTAGCCCGGGGCGCCCCGGACCGCCCGCGCGTGCACGACTCGCGCCTCCCCTGCGGGGGCTGCGCGTAACGTACCCGCCGTACCCCTGCGGGAGCGTCGGTCACCGCGGCCCGGTGGTGGGCTTGTCCCGCAGTTCCCCGCGCCCCTGTTTTGCTCCCCTTGTCGGTCACCTGCGGATTACCCCGGGAAAGTCCCCCGCGCCCGCAGGGCGTGGGCAATCAGGGGCGCTGGGGCCCCCACGCCCTCTGGGCGTAGGGGGCGGAACTGCGCGAAAAGGCCCCACCGAGCCGCAGAGGCCGACGCTCCCGTGCGGCTACGGCGAGGGGGCCGGGCGCAAGCACCCCCGCATGGGGGCTACGCCGCGTTCTTCTTCGTCGTGGCGCGGCGGCGGCGACGGGCCAGCATCACGCGTCGCTCCGCCGCCGTCAGGCCGCCCCACACTCCGTACGGCTCCGGCTGGAGCAGCGCGTGGTCGCGGCACTCCACCATGACCGGGCAACGGGCGCACACGCGCTTCGCCGCGTCCTCGCGTGACAGTCGCGCCGCCGTCGGCTCCTTGGAGGGGGCGAAGAAGAGTCCGGCCTCGTCCCGTCGGCACACTGCGTCTGCGTGCCAGGGTCCGTCCTGGTCTTCCCTCACGGGGGCCCGCTGGGTCGGTACGGCGGTCACCGGCAAGGACTGGTACGGCAGTTGCAGCACGGGTCTACTCCTGACGACGGCTTCGCGAGCGAGAGGCGATGCAGCACTCCCTACCCGCTGTACGCACGCCTATGCACTGAGTGGCCCTCCCTTCCGGGGGCACCGCCAGCGCACGGAGGCTCATGGCCGGAAGTCGACGTCGACGACCCCGCGCGGGCGCCGCGGTCAGCTCAGGTATTTCCGCAGGCGGTTGTGGAGGTCGGCGACCCGCCGACCGCGCTTCGGCTTGGCCTCGACGTGGCCGAAGACCGAGTACCCGCTGACGACGACGACCGGGGCGTCGGGGTTGGCCGCCTCCAGGGCGCGGATCTCGAAGTTGCCGAAGAGGCCGCTGCCGGTGCCGCGCAGGGTGATGTTCTCCGGGACGCGCACCTCGACGCTGCCGAAGATCGATGTGGCGTTGATCACCGTGACGCGCTGCTGGAACAGCGCCTCGGTCAGGTCGATCTCGATGCTGCCGAAGATCGAATACGCGTTGGTGCGCTGGCCGATGCTCCAGCGGCCCTTGCGGACGGTGCTGGAGAAGACCGCGACCAGGTTCTCCCCCGGGCCCGCGCCGACCTCGGGGCCGTATCCGTACGGAGCGGCCTCCCGCGCCTTGCCGGCGGCGGCAGGGGCGGGCAGGTCCTGCACTATGGGCTGGAGTTCGCCCAGGGTCTTGGCCCGGTACACCGCGTCGATGCGCTCGGAGTGCTCCTCGGCGTCCAGCCGTCCCTCGGCCAGCGCGTCCCGCAGGATGTCGGCGATCCGGTCCCGGTCGGCGTCGGACGCCCGCATGGAGTCCGACGGCCGGGCGGCGGCGCCGTTCTCCGCGGGGGCGGCGGGCTTCTGCGGGTGCTTTTCGAGGTCCACGTCCCAAGCGTAGCGAAACGCGATAGATCGCAACTAGGGGCAACACCCTGACGGGGATCCGGGATACCCCGGATCATCCCCTTACTGGACGGGCCAGTTCGCCCCGCTTGCCCCGATCGTCACCCGCCCGGCCACCTCCGCGTGCGCGGAGATGGTCGTGCCCGGCCACCTCCGCGCACGACCACCCACAGCCACACCGCCACCGGCGGGCGGTTACTGAGCCTTACCTCACCGGCTCGCCCGCCCGCGCGCGTTCTACGCTGGGGGGGCGCGCCGTCGCCCGTCGGTGTCGTATGCCAATGCCCGCCGTGTGAGGAATGGCCGTCATGCCGGAATTCCAGTACTCCGACCTGCTCCCCCTGGGAGAGGACACCACCCCCTACCGTCTGGTGACCTCCGAGGGCGTCTCCACCTTCGAGGCCGACGGGCGCACCTTCCTCAAGGTCGAGCCGGAGGCGCTGCGCAAGCTCGCCGCCGAGGCGATGCACGACATCTCGCACTACCTGCGCCCCGCGCACCTCGCGCAGCTGCGCCGCATCGTGGACGACCCCGAGGCGTCGTCGAACGACAAGTTCGTCGCCCTGGACCTGCTGAAGAACGCGAACATCGCCGCCGCGGGCGTCCTGCCCATGTGCCAGGACACCGGCACCGCGATCGTGATGGGCAAGCGCGGGCAGAACGTGCTGACCGAGGGCGGTGACGAGGAGGCCCTGTCGCGCGGCATCTACGACGCGTACACCGAGCTGAACCTCCGCTACTCCCAGATGGCGCCGCTGACCATGTGGGAGGAGAAGAACACCGGCTCCAACCTGCCGGCGCAGATCGAGCTGTACGCGACCGACGGTGGCGCGTACAAGTTCCTCTTCATGGCGAAGGGCGGCGGCTCGGCGAACAAGTCCTTCCTCTACCAGGAGACGAAGGCGGTCCTCAACGAGGCCGCGATGATGAAGTTCCTGGAGGCCAAGATCCGTTCGCTGGGCACGGCGGCCTGTCCGCCGTACCACCTCGCGATCGTGGTCGGCGGCACGTCCGCCGAGTACGCCCTGAAGACCGCGAAGTACGCGTCGGCGCACTACCTCGACGAGCTGCCGACCGAGGGCTCCGCCACGGGGCACGGCTTCCGCGACAAGGACCTGGAGCAGAAGGTCTTCGAGCTGACCCAGCGCATCGGCATCGGCGCGCAGTTCGGCGGCAAGTACTTCTGCCACGACGTGCGCGTGGTGCGGCTGCCGCGGCACGGCGCGTCCCTGCCGGTCGCGATCGCCGTCTCCTGCTCCGCCGACCGCCAGGCCGTCGCGAAGATCACCACGGAGGGCGTCTTCCTGGAGCAGCTGGAGAAGGACCCGGCGCGCTTCCTGCCGGAGACCACGGACGAGCACCTCGACGAGGGCGACGTGGTCCGGATCGACCTCAACCGCCCCATGGACGACGTGCTGGCCGAGCTGACCAAGTACCCGGTCAAGACCCGCCTCTCGCTGAACGGTCCGCTCGTGGTCGCGCGCGACATCGCGCACGCGAAGATCAAGGAGCGGCTGGACGCGGGCGAGGAGATGCCGGAGTACCTGAAGAACCACCCCGTGTACTACGCGGGCCCCGCGAAGACGCCCGAGGGGTACGCCTCCGGGTCCTTCGGCCCCACCACGGCCGGGCGCATGGACTCGTACGTCGAGCAGTTCCAGGCGGCGGGCGGCTCCAAGGTGATGCTCGCGAAGGGCAACCGCAGCAAGCAGGTCACGGACGCGTGCGCCGCGCACGGCGGCTTCTACCTGGGCTCGATCGGCGGCCCGGCGGCCCGGCTTGCGCAGGACTGCATCAAGAAGGTGGAGGTCGTCGAGTACGAGGAGCTGGGGATGGAGGCGGTGTGGCGGATCGAGGTGGAGGACTTCCCGGCGTTCGTCGTCGTGGACGACAAGGGCAACGACTTCTTCACCGAGCCGGCGCCCGCGCCCACCTTCACCTCCATCCCGGTCCGCGGACCGGGGCTGGGCTGAGCGCATCCGGCCGCGCCGACGCTTGAGCGAGTTCAGCCTCGCCGACTGAGCCGGCGAGGTTCGAGGCGGAGCTAAATCAGCCCCGCCGGCGTTTGAGGCGCGGGGTCCGGGGCAGAGCCCCGGCGGTGCGATCCGCGCCCGGACAAGCGCGGGCACCCGTCGGGGGCCAGCCCCCGAACCCGCCCCCCACGCCCGGAGGGCGTGGGGGTACCCCCAGCGCCTCAGACGCCGGCGAGGCCGGATTTTGCCGGCAGGTACTCGCGTCGCTACGCGAAGCGTTGGTTCGGTGCGCCCGTGCAGGCCCGCAGGCGGATCGGGGACTTCGCCGATTCATGCGTCGCGCACAAGTCCTGCGCCGCGGTCGGGCGCAGGGTCCCGTCCTGCTTCACGAAGCGCTGGTTCGGTGCGCCGGAGCAGTCCCAGACGATCAGCTCGGCGCCCGCGCGGTACTGCGCGCCGGGGACGTCCACGCAGCGGTCCTGGGAGAGTTCGGTGTGCAGGGTGCCGGCCTTCGCGTCGTACCACCAGCCCTGGTTGCGGCCGTCGTGGCAGTCCCAGCCGACGACGGCGGTGCCGTTGCGCGTGACGGAGCCGGAGACGTCGAGGCAGCCGCCGGTCGCCTGGTTGCGCAGCGGGGCGTACGCGTCGTCCCAGGCGAAGGGGCGCAGGACGGGCTTGGCGTCGGAGCTGGTCTCGGCGCAGCTCGCCTCCCGCAGGGAGGAGCCGTACAGCTGGGTCAGGCAGGCGGCGAACGCCTGGTGACCCCGGGCGTTGGGGTGGAAGGACTGGCGCGCGGTGTGTTCGCTGGGCGGGACCGGGTTGGACAGGTCCAGGTAGAGGCCGCGGACCCAGGTGTTCTGGGTGCAGACCTCGTGGCCGTGGAAGAGCCGCGAGTTGTCGAGGTAGGTGGCGCCGGTCGACGCGGCGGCCTGGCGCATGCCGCGTTGGAACGCGGGCACCGCCGTGTCGCGGCCCCAGACGGTGTCGGAGTCGTAGCCCATGCCGCCGCAGATCAGCTTGCCCGGGAAGTTCGGGTTGTCGCGGAAGTCGGGGCCGATGGGACTGGGGTAGCCCATGACGACGAGCTTGTAGTCCCCGTCGGCGTACCCGGCGTCGCGCATCACGGTGCGCAGGTCGCGCACCGTGCCCTCGACCTTGGGGACGAGGGCGTCGACGCGGGCCTGCCAGCCGGCGGCGTACTTGGGCTCGCAGGGGCCCTGGAGGGTCACGTAACGCACGACGCAGTCGGTCATGACCGGGCCGAACTGGAGGTCGTCGTTGGCCCCGGCGACCAGCAGCACCATCTTGATGCGGGTGTTGCGCGCCTTGACGGCGAGGTTGTCGCTCTGGACGAGTTCGTCGGCGTACTGCTTCGTTCCGCCGATGCGGATGTTGCCGGTGTACGCGCCGGAGCAGGAGACGTTGTACGTCACGTCCGCGGCGATGCCGGTGCGGTGGATGGCCGCGTCGGGCGAGCGGTGGCACCAGTTGGTGGGCCCGTCGGTGCCGGGCTCGTAGGTGCCGACGCCCTCGCCGGAGATCTCGCTGTCGCCGAGGGAGACCAGCCCGGTCTTGCGCTGGGCGGGCGGGCGGACCTCGGGGCTGCCGTACAGCTTCACGGCCTCCGCGGCGCGGATCGCCTCCAGCTCCGGTGACAGCGGCGCGACGGCGCGGGTCGGTACGGCGGCGGGTGCGCCGGGGTCCGCGGTCGCCGGGGGGGCCGCGAGGCCGACCGCGGCGGCGGCCAGCGCGGCCACGGCGGCGACCGTACGGCGGAGTCCGCGCCCGGTGGTCCGCTTCGGCGGGTGTTTCACGTGCGTCATGTGCGCCTCCCCTGCTCTTGGGTTACCCCGGGTTCTACTGGCAGGTAGCGCACAGGGGAATAGGCAGAACAAGACAAGTGCTCACCTTTTCAGGAGCCTTGCAGGAGTCCTTCAGGAGGTACACGGCCCATGTCCACAACCGGCGACCAGGCGCGCGACCACGACGCGTACCGCATCGAGCACGACTCCATGGGCGAGGTCCGCGTCCCGGTCGAAGCGAAGTGGCGGGCGCAGACGCAGCGGGCGATCGAGAACTTCCCGGTGTCGGGGCAGCGCCTGGAGCGCTCCCACATCGCGGCGCTGGCGCGGATCAAGGGCGCCGCCGCACGGGTGAACGCCCGGCTCGGGGTGTTGGACGAGGACGTGGCCGAGGCGATCGCCGGCGCCGCGGCCGAGGTCGCCGAGGGGCGCTGGGACGACCAGTTCCCGGTGGACGTGTTCCAGACCGGCTCCGGCACGTCGTCGAACATGAACATGAACGAGGTGCTGGCCACCCTCGCCACGGAGCGGCTGGGCCGCCCGGTCCACCCCAACGACCAGGTGAACGCGTCCCAGTCGTCGAACGACGTCTTCCCGTCCTCCATCCACATCGCGGCCACCGCCGCCGTCACCACCGACCTGGTCCCGGCCCTGGAGCACCTGGCCAAGGCCCTGGAGCGCAAGGCGACCGCGTTCACGGACGTCGTCAAGTCGGGGCGCACGCATCTGATGGACGCCACGCCCGTCACGCTGGGCCAGGAGTTCGGCGGGTACGCGGCCCAGGTGCGGTACGGCATCGAGCGGCTGGGCGCGGCGCTGCCTCGGCTGGCCGAGCTGCCCCTCGGCGGCACCGCGGTCGGCACCGGCATCAACACCCCGCCCGGCTTCTCCGCCGACGTCATCGCCGAGGTGGCCCGCGCCACCGGGCTGCCGCTCACCGAGGCGCGCGACCACTTCGAGGCGCAGGGCGCGCGCGACGGCCTGGTGGAGACCTCGGGGCAGCTGCGGACGGTCGCCGTCTCGCTGACGAAGATCGCGAACGATCTGCGGTGGATGGCGAGCGGCCCGCGCACCGGGCTCGCCGAGATCAACCTGCCCGACCTCCAGCCCGGCTCGTCGATCATGCCGGGCAAGGTCAACCCGGTCGTCCCGGAGGCGGTCCTGATGGTCGCGGCCCAGGTGACGGGGAACGACACCACGGTCGCGGTCGCCGGCGCCGCCGGCAACTTCGAACTGAACGTGATGCTGCCGGTGATGGCGAAGAACCTGCTGGAGTCGGTGCGGCTGCTGGCGTCCGCAGCCCGGCTGCTCGCGGACCGCACGGTCGACGGGATCACCGCCAACGTCGAGCGGGCGCGGGAGTACGCGGAGTCCTCGCCGTCCGTCGTCACCCCGCTGAACCGCTACATCGGGTACGAGGAGGCCGCGAAGGTGGCCAAGCGGTCGCTGGCGGAGCGCAGGACGATCCGCGAGGTGGTGCTGGAGTCGGGGTACGTGGAGCGCGGCGACCTGACGTTGGAGCAGCTCGACGAGGCCCTCGACGTCCTGCGGATGACGCGTCCCTGACCTCCTAAGATCTGCTCATGACAGGCACGGAACGCGTGGAACGCCGGTGGCGCCCCGGCGAGCACATCCTGTGGCGCTACCGCGACCACGGCACGTACGACGAGCGGGACGGGCGCCACGAGCAAGACGGGCAGGGCGAGCCGGGCGGCTTCCTGATCTGCCGCCCGGCGACCGTCGTCGAGGACAGCGCGGACCTGCTCGCCGTGTGGATCGCCCCCGGCACCCCGTGCATCAAGCCGGTCAGCGCGGACGGCACCCCGCTACACGAACAACCGCTGGCCACCCGCTACACGGCCCCGCGCCGGGTCGTGCGCGACCACTGGCGGGGCGCCGGCGTGCTGAAGCTGGTGCGGCCCGGCGAGCCGTGGTCGGTGTGGCTCTTCTGGGACGAGGGCTGGACGTTCCGTAGTTGGTACGTCAACCTGGAAGAACCGCGTACTCGATGGTGTGGAGGAACCGACTCCGAGGACCATTTTCTCGACATCTCGGTCTTCCCTGACCGCAGTTGGCTGTGGTTGGACGAGGACGAGTTCGCCGAGGCCCAGCGTGCGGGGCTGATGGGTGCGGAGCAGGCCGCGCGGGTCCGTCGAGCGGGAGCCGCCGCGGTGGAGGTCATCAAGGGCTGGGGGCCGCCGTTTTCGGACGGCTGGGAGCACTGGCGACCCGACCCGGCCTGGCACGTGCCGGAGCTTCCCGGCGACTGGGGGCGCACGCCTGCGCGCACCGCGCCCTGAGGGCGCCACCCCGCCAAGCGGCCACGCCCCCCAAACCTCCGAGCATCCGAAGCACCCGTGCCTCCCGCGGTCAACTCGGCGCGCTGGCGCCGGGACCGGCCGAAAGGGGGGCGAACACCCCGCCGGCAACGCAGATGTGCGGGTGACGGCCCAGATGTGAGGGTGTTCGCCGTCACAAGTTGTCCGACTCCGGTCCAAGAACGCACTCCGGCGTGAAGGACGTCGTGAGACTCTTGATGCGCCCCCGGGGGGCAAACGTAGGATCGTCGTCCGCAAGGCTCACCGTTCTGCACTCGTTCGCCATCCGTTCGGTCATCGTTGAGCGCAGCGCAGGGCCTGACCGTAAGTCACCAAAGAGTCGTCGCGAGTCACTAGAGTCACCACGAGGGGGTGGAGCCGTGCGGGGCCTCCGCCACCCTGTCGACGTCGCCCCCGGAGCGGGTATACCGCTCCTTGAGGCGTACGCATCGCACACCCGGCCCAGATGGACGGAAGCCCACGCGTGACGGAGCAGCCCACCTCCCATGAAGGCCGACAGCCCTTGGCTGCCCGGTCGCAGGAACGCACCCGGCCGCGGGCGGAGTCGGCCGGCGCCACCGCGATGTCCGCCACGGTCTCCCCCGTGCCGGCACCCGGCGGCCCGGGCGCCGGCGCTCCCCCGCCGACCAACCCCACCACGGCCACCAGCGGCGTCGGCGGACCCGGCGGACCCGGCGGGGCCGCCCTCGACGCGGCCGGCGCGGCCCGTCGCGAGGGCGACAGACTGCGCTTCGTGGGCGCCGCGACCCGCCGGATCGCCCGGGGGATAGACCTCGACGAGATCGTGCTGGGGCTGTGCCGGGCCACGGTGCCGACCTTCTCGGACGCGATCCTGGTCTATCTGCGCGACCCCCTGCCGGTGGGCGACGAGCGCCCCGTCTCGCCGTTCCTGCTGCGCCTGCGCCGCACGGACCGGCTGCGTTTAGCTGAAGACGGGTCCGACTTCGGCGGTACGGGCCTCCTCCCCGTCATCGACCAGCACAACGAGCTGGCGCCCGCGGCCGAGCAGTGCGAGGTCCGCTCCGGCGGCGCCCTCTCCGAGGTGCTGCGCGGGGTGCGGCCCGTCTTCGGCGACTCGGCCGCGGCCCGTGCCGCGCTGCCGGAGCTGCTCGGCGCCGGCCGGACCGTACCGAACGGACACCGCGCGATCCTGGCACCGCTGCGCGGGCGGCGCCGGGTGATCGGTGCTGCCGTCTTCCTGCGCCGCCCCGACCGGCCCGCGTTCGAGCCGAACGACCTGCTCGTGGCGGCCCAACTCGCCACGCACACCGCGCTCGGCATCGACAAGGCGGTGCTGTACGGGCGCGAGGCGTACATCGCGGACGAACTCCAGCGCACCATGCTGCCGGACTCCCTGCCGCAGCCGACCGGGGTCAAGCTGGCC
The DNA here is from genome assembly GCF_040653095.1 of Streptomyces sp. NPDC048057. Taxonomy (NCBI): domain Bacteria; kingdom Bacillati; phylum Actinomycetota; class Actinomycetes; order Kitasatosporales; family Streptomycetaceae; genus Streptomyces; species Streptomyces sp. NPDC048057. Next base: position 181,796 of record NZ_JBEZNF010000007.1, on the reverse strand, counting down.
TCGCGCTATCTGCCCGCGGCCGAGACCGCGCGGGTCGGCGGCGACTGGTACGACGCGATCCCGCTGCCCGGCAGCCGCGTCGCCCTCGTCGTCGGCGACGTCATGGGCCACTCCATGACCTCCGCCGCGATCATGGGCCAACTGCGCACCACGGCGCAGACCCTCGCCGGGCTCGACCTGCCGCCGCAGGAGGTCCTGCACCACCTGGACGAGCAGGCCCAGCGCCTGGGCACGGACCGGATGGCGACCTGCATGTACGCGGTGTACGACCCGGTCTCGCACCGGATCACCATCGCCAACGCCGGCCACCCGCCGCCCATCCTGCTCCACCTCGGCGGCCGGGCAGAAGTCCTGCGCGTACCGCCCGGTGCCCCGATCGGCGTCGGCGGCGTGGACTTCGAAGCCGTCGAACTCGACGCACCCGCCGGCGCCACCCTCCTGCTCTACACCGACGGGCTCGTGGAGTCCCGACTGCGCGACGTGTGGACCGGGATCGAGCAACTGCGGGAGCGGCTGCACGCCACCGCCCAGCTCACCGGACCGGACCACGCGCCGCCGCTGGAGGCGCTCTGCGACGACGTGCTCGACATGCTCGGCCCCGGCGACCGGGACGACGACATCGCCCTGCTCGCGGCCCGTTTCGACGGGATCGCGCCCAGCGACGTCGCGTACTGGTTCCTGGACCCGGAGGACGCGGCTCCCGGCCGGGCCCGCCGGCTGGCGCGCAGGGCGCTCACCCGCTGGGGCCTGGAGGAGCTGTCCGACGCGGTGGAGCTGCTGGTCAGCGAGGTGGTGACCAATGCGGTGCGCTACGCGGAGCGCCCGGTGACGCTGCGCCTGCTCCGTACGGACGTGCTGCGCTGCGAGGTGGGTGACGACTCGCCGCAGCTGCCGCGCCAGCGCAAGGCGCGGGACACCGACGAGGGCGGGCGCGGGCTCTTCCTGGTGAACCGCCTGGCCAGGCGGTGGGGAGCGACCCGGCTCTCCAGCGGCAAGGTCGTCTGGTTCGAGCTGCCGACCCGCCTGTAGTCACCGGGGGTCGTCCGCCACGGCGGGCCCGCTGCCGCCGCCCGGGTACGCCGGGCGGCGGCAGCGGGCCCGTCTCGTGTTGCCGACGACGTGTCGGCGGAGTTCACTGGGGTACACGGCGCCCGTAGCGACCCATCCATGTCTCACGACGGGAGGCGCTCGTGAGCGAGACCCCCTACACCACGAACAACGTCGGCATTCCGGTGGAGAGCGACGAACACTCGCTCACCGTGGGCTCCGACGGCCCGATCCTGCTCCAGGACCACTATCTGATCGAGAAGATGGCCCAGTTCAACCGTGAACGGGTCCCCGAGCGGGTGGTGCACGCCAAGGGAGCGGGCGCGTACGGCTTCTTCGAGGTCACGAACGACGTCAGCCAGTTCACCAAGGCGGACCTCTTCCAGCCGGGCAAGCGCACCGACATGCTGGCGCGCTTCTCGACGGTCGCCGGCGAGCAGGGCTCCCCCGACACCTGGCGCGACCCGCGCGGCTTCGCGCTGAAGTTCTACACCGAGCACGGCAACTACGACATGGTCGGCAACAACACGCCGATCTTCTTCGTGCGCGATCCGCAGAAGTTCCAGGACTTCATCCGTTCGCAGAAGCGCCGCCCGGACTCCGGGCTGCGGGACAACGAGATGCAGTGGGACTTCTGGACCCTGTCCCCCGAGTCCGCGCACATGGTCACCTGGCTGATGGGCGACCGGGGCATCCCCCGGACGTACCGCAACATGAACGGTTACAGCTCGCACACCTACCTGTGGGTGAACGGCGGCGGCGAGCGGTTCTGGGTGAAGTACCACTTCAAGACGGACCAGGGGATCGAGTTCCTCACCCAGGCAGAGGCGGACGAGCTGGCCGGGTCGGACGCGGACAAGCACCGCCGCGACCTGCACGACGCGATCGCGGCCGGGGACGCGCCCAGTTGGACGCTGTACATGCAGGTCATGCCGTTCGACGACGCGCCCGACTACCGCTTCAACCCCTTCGACCTGACCAAGGTGTGGCCGCACGGCGACTACCCCCTGATCGAGGTCGGCCGGATGACGCTGAACCAGAATCCGGAGGACTACTTCGTCCACATCGAGCAGGCCGCGTTCGAGCCGTCGAACCTGGTGCCGGGCATCGGGCCGTCGCCGGACAAGATGCTGCTGGGACGGCTGTTCTCGTACCCCGACACCCATCGGTACCGGATCGGCCCCAACTACTCCCAGCTGCCGCCGAACCGTGCGCGGTCGCAGGTGAACTCGTACGCCAAGGACGGGCCGATGCGGTACTTCCCGGCGAACACGGCGATGCCGTACGCGCCGAACTCCTTCGGCGGGCCCGCGGCGGACACCGCCCGCTTCGGCGAGGTCGCCGGCTGGGCGACGGCCGGGGAGATGGTCCGGGAGGCGTACAAGCTGCACCGCGAGGACGACGACTGGGGTCAGGCGGGGACGCAGGTCCGCGAGGTCCTGGACGACGCGGCGAGGGACCGGCTGGTGTCGAACGTCTCGGGTCACCTGCTGCAAGGGGTGTCCCGTCCGACGCTGGACCGGGCGTTCCAGTACTGGCGCAACGTCGACAAGACCCTGGGCGACCGCATCGCCTCCAAGGTCAACGGCGGCTAGCCCGCCTTCACCAGTGCCTCACGGGGAAGCGGCTTGGGGGCGCTGGGGTCCCCCAGCGCCCCCAAGCCGCCCCGCCCCGCGGGCCTGGGCCCTCTCGGAAAGGACCTAGCGGGGGACGCCCGCGCCCGACGGGGACGTCGGGGGGCCGGAGGAGGACGTGGACGGTGAGGGGTCGACCTCGCTGCGGGACGGGGACGGGTCGTTCGTCGGCGGACGGCTCGACGACGTGGAGGGCGCCGCCGGCGACTCGTCCTCCTCGCGGCGCTCCTCGCTCCGCGACGGCGAGGGGTCGGCCTCGCTCTGCGAGGGCGACGGGTCGGGCAGGGGCCGCGCCGGCTCCTTGACCTCCAGGTCGAACTTCATCCGTGCGTCCGCGGAGTTCAGCGCCGCGGAGGTGTACGCCTTCCAGATCCGCGCCGGGACGCCACCGCCGTTCGCCCGGCCCTGGTTGATGGTGTCGGTCAGCGTGACCTGGCCCGTGCCGTCGGACTGTTCGCCGAACAGGGCGACCGCGGTGACCAGCTTGGGCGTGTAGCCGACGAACCAGGCGGAGCGGTTGTTCTCGGAGGTGCCGGTCTTGCCCGCGGCGTCGTAGTTGCCGCCGGCCTGGCGGCCGGAGCCCTCCTTGACGACGCCCTCCATAGCGGCGGTGACGGTGTCCGCGGTGCCGCGGGAGACGACCTGCTCGCCGATCGGGTCCTTCCGGTCCGCCTTGCGGGCCCGGTGCTCCGCGGACTTCACGATCGTCGGGGTGACCTTCTTGCCGTGGTTGTCCAAGGTGGCGTACACCCCGGCCATGTCCACGGTGGAGGCGCCCATGGTGCCCAGGGACATCGCGGGCCGCTCCGGCCAGCCCTCGCCGTCCTTCATGCCGAGGTCGAGCGCGGTGTCCTTGGTGTCGCCGGGGCCGACGTCCACGATCATCTGGGCGTACACCGAGTTCACCGAGCTGTTGGTGGCCTTCTGGACGGTGATCTCCTTGCCGTGGTCGCGGTCGTCCTCGTTCTCCGGGGAGAAGGGGGTGTCGCTGCCGACCACGGGGCGCTTGCTCGTGCCGTCGTAGACCGTGTTCAGGTTGATCGGCTGGCCGTCCTGCGTCCGGGACTCGTTCTCCAGCGCGGACGCGAGCACGATCGGCTTGAAGGTGGAGGCGGGCTGGTAGTCCCGGCGGGTGGCGTTGGAGAGCCAGTGCTCGGTGGCGCCGACGCCGCCGTACATGGCGACGATCCGCCCCGTCTGCGCGTCGACGGAGGTCGCACCGGCCTGGACCGTGGCGTCCTTCTTGTCCTTCTTGCGGTCGAGCTTGGCCTCCAGCTCCTTGTCGACCGCCGTCTCCAGCGCCTTCTGCCGCTTGGGCTCGATGTTCAGCGTGATGGTCCAGCCGCCGGCCTTGATGTCCTGCTCGCTGATGCCCGCCCGGGCGAGTTCGGCGTTGGCGGCCTCGACGAGGTAGCCGGCCTGGCCGCCCATGCCTGGAGCGGCCTTCGGCGGGTTGGGCTGCGGGAAGGTGAGGCCGGCGCGCTTGGCCGAGTCGAGCTTCCCCATCTCGACCATGTTGTCCAGGACGTAGTTCCAGCGGTCGGTCACCAGCTTCTTGCCGGTCTCCGAGGCGAGCGCCCAGTCGTACTGGTTCGGGGCCTGGAGCAGGGCCGCGAGGTAGGCAGCCTGCTGGACCGAGAGCTTCTCGGCGTCGACGCCGTAGTACGCCTGCGCCGCGGCCTGGACGCCGTACGCGCCGCGGCCGTAGTAGCTGGTGTTGATGTACCCGGCGAGGATGTCGTCCTTGCTCTTCTCCTGGTCCACCTTGAGGGCGATCACCAGCTCCTTGAGCTTGCGGGTCGCCGTCTGGTCCTGGTTCAGGTAGTAGTTCTTGACGTATTGCTGCGTGATCGTCGAGCCGCCCTGCTTGCCCTTGCCGGACAGGGTGTTCAGCAGACCCCGGGTGGTGCCCTTGAAGTCGATGCCGTTGTCCTTGTAGAAGCTCTTGTTCTCCGCGGCGACGAAGGTGTACCTGACCTCCTCGCTGAGCTTCTCCAGGCCGATGATCTCGCGGTTGTACTCGCCGGTGCGGGCCAGGATGGTGCCGTCGCTGTACTTGTAGACGTTGCTCTCCATCTCGGCGTGCGCATTGGCCGCCGGCACCGGCACCATCAGGTAGAGCACGAAGAACGCGCCCATGCCGAGCAGGCAGACGCCGAGGAAGGTGCCCAGCATCTTCTTCCAGGTGAAGAAGCGGCGTATGCCCGTGGGCTTGGCCCCCTTCTTCGCCCGGCGCGCATCGCGCTGCCGGGCTCGTCGCTCCTCGGCTCGGCCCATGACCCGTCCCGCTCCGCTCTCGCTCAGCTCTTCGTCCCAGGTCGCAGCCCGACCGGAAGCAGCTAAGAAAGCTAACACCGCTCCCTGTGACAAAGGGCGACCGATCCACTCTTTCCGGACGTGAGAATCAGCACGTGCTCGCTCTGTCGTTCCCACGTGTTCCATGAGAACCGACTCACGAGGGCCGCTCAGGGTTGCCCCGGGGGCGCGGTTCGACCGGCCGGCGGACGGTCCTCAGGTGGACGTCCGTTTACCGCCGGACCACGGCGGCCCGCCCGACCAGGATCGATGCCATGAACCGTATGGATGGAAGTGCAGCACTGGTCACCGGCGGCAGCCGGGGCATCGGAGCGGCGGTGGCCGTGCGCCTCGCCGAGCAGGGCGCGGACGTCGCCTTCACGTACCAGCGGGAGGCCGAGCGGGCCGCGGAGGTCGTCGAGCGGATCAAGGGCATCGGCCGCCGGGCGGTCGCGGTGCGCGCCGACGCCGCGGACCCCGAGGCGGTGCGGGACGCCGTGGAGCAGACGGTCGCGGCCTTCGGCCGGATCGACGTCCTGGTGAACAACGCGGCGGCGTTCGTCGTCGGCCCGTTGGAGGAGCTCTCCCTCGCGGACGTCGACCGCTCCCTGGCGGTCAACGTGCGCGGCCCGCTGCTGGCCGCCCAGGCCGCCGCCCGCCGCATGGCGGACGGCGGCCGGATCGTCAACATCGGCAGCAACGTCACCGCCTACGTCCCCTTCCCCGGCTTCTCCCTCTACTCGATGACCAAGAGCGCCATGGTGGGCCTGACGAAGGCGCTCGCCCGCGAGTTGGGCGGGCGGGGCATCACGGTGAACCTGGTCGACCCGGGGCCGACGAACACCGAGCTGAACCCGGCGGACGGGCCGATGGCGGAGACGATCCGCGGCTACACGGCGCTGGGCCGGTTCGCCGAGCCGGTCGACGTGGCGTCCGTCGTCGCCCATCTCGCCGGCCCGGACGCCGGTTACGTCACCGGCGCCCGGATCGCGGTCGACGGCGGCTTCACCTCCTGAGGCGCTCGCCCCGACACCACGGGACCGCGGAGGGGCTACGAGGCGACCTCGGGCGCCGCCCGGTACTCCTGCGTGGCGACCGGTGCGTGTTCCGCGAAGAAGGACGTCAGCCGGGACTTGAGCAGCGGCAGGGCGACGTCCACGGCGACCGAGCCGACCATGCTGTCCCGGCCGCCCTTGGTCATCAGCCCGGCCCGCACCAACTGCGGCGCCACCGTGATGTAGTCGCTGAAGACCAGGTGGTTGGAGCCGGCGATCCGCATCCGGCGGACCCGCTCGCCCGACCGGGCGAGCAGCGGCGCCCAGGAGCGCTCCAGTTCCGTGCGGCGGACGTAGCCGTCGGTCGCGAGCAGGTCCAGCGGCCGGTCGGTGCCGTGTCGGGCGACCGGGAGGGGCTTGCCCGGTCGGCCCGACCGGCCGGGGACGGCTGGGACCGTCGGGATGTCCAGGTGCCCTTCCATGTTCACGGCCGCCCGGATGCGGCTGTCCTCGTACAGGGCCTGGGAGACCGCCGTACCGCCCGCGCAGTGTCCGTACGCGGCCACCCGCCCCAGGTCGAAGATGGTGTGGAAGCCCTTCGGCAGGGGCGGTCCGACGCCCTCCACGTTCCGTCCCGCGGTGAGCCGTTGCAGACAGTCCAGGACGAAGCGGACGTCGGCGACGCGGGCGGAGAGCAGGACGCGGTAGAGGTCGGGGTCCTGGCGGGGGTCGCCGCGGAGTTCCGTGGTGACCAGCGTGGTGTGCCGGTGCTGCGTCGCCCCGGGGAAGTCGACTTCGGAGGCGTCCCCGGGGTGGTCGATGCTGACCACCACCCAGCCCTTGCTGGCGAGGTCCTGGGCCAGGTGCGTACCGAGGGTGCGCGGCTCGCGCACGCCGGGGCTGTACAGCAGCACGGGGCGCCACCGCCCCCACGGCTCGGCGCCCGCGTACGCGTGCGTGGTGACCGCCGCCCAGTCGACGCCCGCGCCGGGCAGCTCGGGGTGGACCACCGGCGCCAGTTCGACGAAGGACCGGGCCGCCGCCGGCGTCATCTGGGGGGCGGCGGCCCGGTCCGCCGGGACCCGACAGGCCGGGTAGTGCACGGAGACCATCAACTCGCGCTCGGGGACGGCGAACCGCAGGGGGTCGCGCCGCGAGCGGTCGACGAGGTGGAGGTCGACGACGCCGACGGTGTGGGGGCCGAGCGGCCTCGGCAGGGTCGGTACGACCGACGGGGTGGAGGGTGGGGCGGGCCGATCCGGCGGCAACGCCTTGGCCCTCGGTACGGCACCACCGGTCAGCAGCGCCGTGCCCGCCACGGCGGCGGAGGCGCTGATGACGGCACGGCGACCGGGTAACGCGGCCGCCGCCCGACCGCGAAATCCGCCACCGTGTCCGTGGAATGGGCTGGAAGTCGTCATATCTGCATGCTGGCCCCCTCAGTGGGCCCGGGGGAATACTTAAGGACCAGACCGAAAGGATGGCCCGGTCGGACGACCGCGCCCCCGCCGACGCCCAGGGGCGGGGCTCGGGGCGACGGGGGAGGGACGACCTGTGATCCGGATCCACTTCACCGCTGCCGATTTCGCCCTGGTCAGCTTCGCCCGCAGACCGGCCCCCTTGCAGGAGCTGAACGCGGCCCTCGCGACGATGGTGCTGGCCCACGACGACGATCCGCTGCTCGGCCGCTGGCGGCAGCGGCTGCTGCGGTCCCTGCCGGACGCCGCCCGGCCGTTGGCGGACCTGGTGCCGGCGGGCCGGGCGGCCGGGGACGGATCCGCCCAGCACGGGGGCGACGCGGCGGCCCGCCCGTCGCCCCCGTGCTGGGCGGGCGGGAGCAACGCCGGGGACCCGCGCGCCGGGGAGGTGCTGCGGCGTGCCCAGTTCGCCGCCTTCGAGGCGGTCGTACGGCCCGTGTGGTCCCGCGTCGAGGACCTGCACCGCGCGGAGTTCACCCGGTACGCGCTGACCGTCGCCGAGCAGGGGCTGGGCGCCGCGGTCGGCGGGCTCGTGCCCGGCGCCCGGCTGCGGGACGGCACGGTGTGGGAGTGCGAAGCGCCCGGGGCGCACCGGGACCTGGAGCTGAAGGGGCGGGGGCTGGTGCTTCAGCCCACCTTCCACTGGACCGCGGGCCCGCTGGTCGCGGAGCCGCCGTCGGGCGCTCCGGTGCTGACGTATCCGGCCGGCCCCGGGCTCCCGCTGGAGCCGGCGGAGGACGCGCCCTGCGCGCTGGTCGCGGTGCTGGGCCGGACGCGCTGTTCGATGCTGCTGCTGCTCGCCGAGGAGCACACCACCCGTTCGCTGGCACGCCGACTGGAGCTGAGCGACGCCACGGTGTCCGCCCACGCCGCGGCGCTGCGGGGCGCCGGGCTGATCACGACCGTACGCGCGGGGCGGACGGTGCTGCACCGGCGGACGCCGCTGGGCAGTCTGCTGATCCGGCGCACCCTGTGACGCGGTGCCGGGTCACGCCCGGGTCATAACGGACTCTTGACGTGCTCTCTGGCCTCAATGTCCAGGGATTCCGGTCTGGGTCGGTTGACCTGTCCGGGGGCTTCCTGCTTCACCGCGCTGTGCCGGGGCTTTCGTCCTGGTCTTACCTGCGCTCCACGAGGCGTTTAGTGTCTCCGCCCGTCCGGCGGCGACGATTCGGCGTCCTTCGAAGAGGACGTTGCGTGCTGCGTTGTGGTCGCGATCGTGCACGGTGTGGCACGCGCCGCACGTCCACTGGCGGACGTGGAGTGGCTTGGGTCCGTCCCGGAACCCGCAGGCCGAGCAGACCTGAGAGGAGGGGAAGGCCCGGTGCACTTTGACGAAGGTACGGCCGTACTTGACCGCCTTGTACTCCAGCATGCCGACGAACGCGGACCATCCTGCGTCGTGCACGGACTGGCGAGCCGGGTGCGGCCGAGGCCGGACACCGCGAGGTCTTCCACATACACCGCTTGGTTGTCGCGCATGATCTGTGTGGATGCCTTGTGGTGCCAGTCCCGGCGCCGGTCGGCCACCTTGGTGTGCTGGCGGGCGACCTTGATACGGGCCTTGGCCCGGTTCTTCGACCCTTTGGCCTTGCGGGACAGCTCCCGCTGAAGGCGCTTGAGTTTCTTCTCCGCCCTGCGCAGGAAGCGCGGGCTGTCGATCTTCCGGCCGCCGGACAGGACGGCGAAGGCGGACAGGCCGAGGTCGATCCCGGTGTCGGTCTCCAGGGCGGGGAGGATGTCCGGCTCGGTGTCCACGACGAAGCTGAGGAAGTACCGGCCGGAGCTGTCCTTGGTGACGGTCAGGGACGTGGGTGCGGCCGGAAGCCGGCGGGACCACGTGACCTTGAGGCTGCCGACCTTGGCCACGTACACGGTGCCGTCATCCTGGAGGGAGAAGGCGTTGGTGTTGAGTCGGATCGACTGCCGGGTGTCCTTCTTCGATTTGTACCGGGGCGGCCCCATCTTGCGGCCCTGCCGCTTGCCCTTGAGACTGTCGAAGAAGTTCTTGTAGGCGGTGTCCAGGTCCCGCAGAGACTGTTGCAGGACGACCGCCGACACATCAGCGAGCCAGGCGCGTTCCTCGGTGCGCTTGGCCTGGGTGATGCGAAGCCGAGACAGATCCGCCGACTTCACATACGGCAGCCCCGCCGCGTGCGCTTCCTTACGGTCGCGCAAGCAGTCGTTCCACACCACGCGGGCACATCCGAACGCACGTGCCAGCGCATGGCGCTGGGAGGCGTCCGGGTAGGCCCGGAAGTTGTAGCGGAGCCGCATGACAGAGATGCTATATGCGATCGACCGCATGAGTATGCAGAACGCAAGGTGTGCGAGGACTTCGAAGCGGGGCTGAAGGGAGTTCAACGGCGAACGCGACCATGTCCACCTCCTGATGCACTACCTGCCGAAGGCGGCCGTCTCCAAGCTGGTCAACAGCCTCACGGGCGCCGGATACGCCAGGAGCACGACACGCACATCCGCCGATACTCGTGGGGCGGACACTTCCGGTCCGGTCCCCACTTCGCCGGGTCCTGCGGCGGGGCATCGCTCACGACCATCCGCCAGTACATCGGGAACCAGAACCGGCCCAGCTCGTGGCGGTGGCGCTGGGCGAGCGCGGTGAAGACCGCTTCGTCGCCCGTGCGGATCGCCTCCACCGACGGTTCGTCGGCCGGCTGCGTACGGTCGTGGCTGCGCATGCCCCTTTCGCATCACCCCGCTCCGTCACGGTCCCCCCGGCGGGGCTCCCACGCGGCTGTTCCGGCGGGCGCGGGTCCCGCCGCGGATGGGTGCGCGGTGATGGCGTCTGCGGCTGCTCGCGCAGTTCCCCGCGCCCCTAAATCCCCTGTCCCGCAGGTGAACGCCAGGGGAAGCGAAACAGGGGCGCTGGGGGTCCCCCCACGCCCTCTGGGCGTGGGGGGCGGAACTGCGCGACAAGCCCCCACCGGACCGCGGTCGCCGAGATCGCTCAACCCTCACGGCGGGACCGCGTCTGCGGAGTGCACGCCCGGAGCGCCTATGATCGAGGCGATCAAACATCAGCAATCCGATAAGGGGAACGCATCAATGGCCGGGGCGAACCGGGACGCGCACCCGCGCAAGGGCGCACCGTCGAGCAGGGGCGTGCAGGGCGGCAAGGGCGTGCAGGCCGGGCGGGGGCGGCAGCCCAGCTTGGCGCAGCTCCGCGCCTTCGCCGCCGTCGCCGAGCACCTGCACTTCCGCGACGCCGCCGCGGCCATCGGCACCAGCCAGCCCGCGCTCTCCGGCGCGGTGTCCGCGCTGGAGGAGGCGCTGGGGGTGCAGTTGGTGGAGCGCACCACCCGCAAGGTGCTGCTCTCCCCCGCCGGTGAACGGCTCGCGGCCCGCGCCAAGGCGGTGCTGGACGCGGTCGGCGAGCTGCTGGAGGAAGCGGAGGCGGTACGGGCGCCGTTCACCGGTGTGCTGCGGCTCGGGGTGATCCCCACCGTCGCGCCGTACCTGTTGCCGAGCGTCCTCAAGCTGGTCCAGGACGCCTATCCGGACCTCGACCTCCAGGTGCACGAGGAGCAGACGTCCTCGCTGTTGGACGGGCTGGCCGCGGGCCGGCTCGACCTGCTGCTGCTCGCGGTGCCGCTCGGTGTGCCCGGCGTCACCGAACTTCCGCTCTTCGACGAGGACTTCGTGCTCGTCACGCCCGACGAGCACTGGCTCGGCGGGCGCACCGACATCCCGCGGGAGGCGCTGCGCGAGCTGCCCCTGCTGCTGCTCGACGAGGGCCACTGCCTGCGCGACCAGGCCCTGGACGTGTGCCGGGAGGCGGGGCGGGGGCCGGACACCCCGGTGACCACGACCGCCGCCGGATTGGCCACCCTGGTCCAGCTCGTCGCGGGCGGTCTGGGGGTGACGCTGCTGCCGCGGACCGCCGTGGAGGTGGAGACGGGGCGCGGCGCGCTGCGCACGGGGTACTTCGCGGACCCCGCGCCCTCGCGCCGGATCGCCCTGGCGATGCGGACCGGGGCCGCACGCCAGGGCGAGTTCGAGGAGTTCGCGCGGGCGCTGCGGGCGGCGCTGGCCGCGTTGCCCGTACGGCTGCACGCGCCGCCGGCCGCCCGCCCGCCGCTGGACGGGGACGGGCCAGCCGACGACGGCGCCCGTCCCGGGGTCACTCGGTGCGCAGCCCCTCGGGGCGCATCATCCGGTACAGCGGGGGCGTGCTGAGCGCGGTCACCAGCAGCACCACCCCGAACCCGGCCCCCGCCACCGGCAGGAACACCCACCACTGGGCGACCTCGCGCTCCACCAGCTGCAGCATGGTCGCGCCGAGGACGAGTCCGCCGACGACCGCCAGCACGGTGCCGAGGACGACGGGCACTGCGGTCTGCCACAGCACGGACCAGGCGATGGTGGACCGTCGGGTGCCGAAGGCGACCAGCACGGACAGCAGCCGGCGCCGCTCGCGCAGTTGCTCGATCTGGGCGACCAGCATGGAGGCGGCGATCAGCAGCATCGTCACCACCGACCCGACCAGCAGCCCGGTCCGCACGTCGGCGTACTGGCTGTCGGTCTCGACGGTCTGGATCGTCGTCACCGTGATGGTGGGGTCGATCCGGGCGGCGGTCGCGCGGACGTTCTCCCGGGCATCGGTCACGGAGTCGTCGACCTGCACCAGCACCTGGGCGCCTGCGCGGCCCAACGCGTCCACGTCGACGGCGCCGGGGGTGGCGAAGATGCCGGCGTTCTCGCTGCCCACCGGGTCGCGGCGGGCGGCGACCGTCCGGGTGTCCGCGGGCAGCGTCCAGCGCTGCACCGCCCCTTCGCCGCGACCGCCGGCACGGGGGCCGTCGGGTTCGTCGGGGTCGTCGAGGAGCACCTGGCCGCCCTTGGCGACGACGCCTTCGATGGTCCCCGCGCTGCCCGGCTTCCGCTCGGTGCTGCGCACCTCGAAGGTGTCGCCGTCCGCGCAGGACGTGATGACGGCCAGTTCGCGCAGGTCGGCGCAGGTGCCCACGATCAGCGGCACGCTCTCGCGGGAGGTGTCGACCGGAGCCTCGGTCGAGTAGACGAAGCCTCGGACGGTGCCGTTGACGGCGCGGACGCCCTCGGTGCCGCGCAGGTCGGCGACCGTCCGCGCGGCGAGCGCTGCGGTGGTGTGCTCGGACCCGACGGTGAGCTGGGCGCGCACCAGGTCCGCGCCGGTGGACTTCTGGAAGTCGCCCTCGACGCCGGCGAAGAGCATCTGCAGGGCGATCGCCCCGGCGACGGCGACCATGATCCCGCTGACCGCGCGGGCGGCCGGGCCTCCGCTGAGCTGGAGCCTGCGGACCGCGAGCTGCCAGGGCACCGGCCCACCCGCGAACCGCTTGACCAGCGCCTCCACCAGCCAGGGCAGCAGGGTGGTCAGCCCGACGAGCACCAGCACGGCGCCGCCGGCGATCGCGTACATCTCGGCATCGGTCTCGACCGGACCGCTGGAGTCCTGGCTCGCCAGCAGCAGCGCCAGACCGGCCGCCGGCAACAGCAGTCGCCACCACAGCCGCCGCGGCTTGTCGCCGGTGTGCCGTACGACGCCCAGCGGTTCGATGGTGACCGTGCGCAGGGCGAAGAGGGTGACTCCGACGGCGGCGGCGGGCACCGCGACGACGACCAGCGCGCCCAGGGCGGGCAGCGGGACGACGTCGGAGGGGAAGGCCCCCATGCCGAACAGGTTGAAGGAGGCGGCGAAGGCGCGGACCACGGCGAACAGCCCGATGCCGACGGCCAGCCCGATCAGGGCGCCGAAGAGCGCCTCGCCGGCGGCGATCCGCCGGGTCATGCGGATGTCGGCGCCGACCAGTCGCAGCGCGGCCAGCCTGCGGTCGCGGCGCTCGCCGCCGATGCGGACGGCGGTGGCCACGAAGATGGCGACCGGCACCAGCAGCACCACGCAGATGAAGACCATCAGGACCACCAGCACCGGATCGAGCCCGGCGATCGGGGCGTACATCCCGTACCCCTTGACCCGCGTCCCGCCGTTGTCGACGGTCAGGGTGGAGCTGCCGAGGTAGTAGCGCAGCTCGTCGGGGTCGAGCAACCCGCGATCGCCGATGGTGCCGGCGATCGGGTGGTCCAGCCGGTCGGCGAGCGCCTTGCCCTCGGCGGAGCGCAGCAGTTCGGCGAGGGCCGGCGAGACGACCATCTCGCCCGGTCCCGGCATCGACCGGACGCCCGGCGGCAGGACGGGGTCGGCGCCGTCCGCGCGCATGACCTCGCCGCCGATCGCCTCGTCGCGGTACTCGGTGTTCGCCATCGCGAGCACGACGGTGCTGTCCGTGGGCTTCGCCACGGGCCCCTCCGGCGCGCCGGCCGAGATCCAGTAGCGGGACTCCTCCCGGTCGTCGCGGTTCTCCACCATCCGGGGCACGGAGGCGGCGAACAGCAGCGTCGCGACCCCGACGCCCACGCCGAGCGCGGTCAGTACGGTGCGGGTCCAGCCCTCCCGACCGCCGGTCGCCCCGAAGCGCAGGCCGAGGGCGAGGTCGCGCGCCCAGTCCCGTACGGCCGTGCGGCCCCGTGCGGTCATACGGCGTGCTCCAGATCCCGGGACTTGCCGTCGCGCACCACGATCTCGCGGTCCGCGTAGGCGGCGACGCGCGGCTCGTGGGTGACGAGGACGACGGCGGTGTTGGCGGCGCGGGCCGCTTCGGTGAACAGCTCCATGACGCGTTCGCCGTTGAGGGAGTCGAGCGCGCCGGTGGGCTCGTCGGCGAAGAGCACGCGCGGGGAGGTGACCAGGGAGCGGGCGACGGCGACGCGTTGCCCCTGTCCGCCGGAGACCTCGCCGGGCCGCTTGCCGCCGACGTCCGCGACCTCCAGGCGCTCCAGCCACTCCCGGGCCACGGTCTCGGCGTGCTTGCGCCGGGCGCCGGCCAGGCGCAGCGGCAGGGCGACGTTCTCCGTGCACGTCAGCTCGGGGACCAACTGCCCGAACTGGAACACGAAGCCGAACTCGGTGCGGCGCAGCAGGCTGCGCTCGCGGTCCGACAGGGACGTCAGTTCGCGGCCCTGGTAGCGGATGGAGCCGGAGTCGGGGGGAACGATCCCGGCGAGGCAGTGCAGCAGCGTCGACTTGCCGGAGCCGGAGGGCCCCATGACGGCGACGACCTCGCCGGCGTGGATGGAGAAGTGCGCGCCGTCGAGCGCGGGCGTGGGCCCGTACGCCTTGTGCAGCGCCTCCGCAGCGAGCAGGGAACCTTCGGGGGTCACGCGCCGACCTCCTTGGCGAGCTTGTCGAGGCGGGCTGCGGCCAGTTCCAGCCAGCGCAGGTCGGCCTCCAGATGGAACAGGGCGTGGTCGCAGATGAGCTGGTCCACGAGGTCGCCGCGGCGCTTGCGGTCGGTGAGGACGCGCATGGTGCGGATGTGCTCGGCCCGCTGGGTGTCGAGGAGGTCCGCGGCGCTGCGCCCGGTGAGCAGGGCGAGGACGACCTTGGTGTAGAGGACGGACTGGAGGTACGGCTCGGGGGCCTCGGGGCGCGACAGCCACGCGCCGACGTCGGTGATCCCGGCGTCGGTGATCGCGTACCGCTTGCGCTCGGGCCCGTCTCCGGCCTCTATGCCGTCGACCTCGACGAGGCCGTTCTTCAGCAGCCGGGACATGGTCGAGTAGACCTGGCCGTAGTGCAGGGGCTTGTCGTGACCGAACTTCTCGTCGAAGGCCCGCTTGAGGTCGTAGCCGTGGCGGGGGCCCGATTCCAGAAGCCCTAGGAGGGTGTGACCGATGGACATGCCGATCACTATACACATGCCGTATACACCGCGTGTATACATGGCATGGATAGCTCCTGACCTGCTGCTTGATCTTCATCGAGGGAGGCAAATCATCAGCAGCGGCGGCGCGCTCGGGCGGGTATCACCGACGGCGGGCGTCGAACGGCGTTGGGAGTTGGCCGGTTCCCGCCCCTACGATCGCCACGTGATCTACCTCATCGGCGGCCCTCCGCGCGTCGGCAAGAGCACCCTCGCCTGGATGCTCCTGGAGCGGGCCGGACTTCCGAACGTCCCCACCGACGCCCTCGTCTCGATGCTCCAGCACGCCGCCCCCGAACACGGCGTCCGGCACGGCGACCACCCCGACAAGGCGGTCCCGGCCCAGCCCTTCCTGCACGCCTTCCTGCGCGCGGTCGCCGACGGCCTCGACCCCGCCGACCCGACCGACGGATACGTGGTGGAGGGCGACGTCGTCACCCCCGCCACGGTCGCCGCCCTGGCGGCGGAGCAGATCCCCGCGACCGCGGTCTTCCTCGGCAGCACCACCCTGACCGCCGCCCACCTGTCCGCCGCCGCGGACGACTGGCTCACCGGCTCCCCCGCCGCGGAGTACGAGCGCACGGCGGCCTGGATCAGGGAGCGCAGCACCGCCCTGCGCACCCAGTGCGAGACCGCGGGCCACGTCTTCGTCGACACCGGCCACGCCCACGAGGAAGCACTGGAGTTCGCGTACGAGGCCCTGACGGGCCGCACCTGAGCCCGCCCCGAGCGCACCGCCCGAAGGGCCGGATTGATCGGGCGAGCGAATCACACTGACCAGATTGATCAATTTCACCGGTGATCCCGGGTGTGACAGGGTGCCTTTTGTCCAACCCCTCAGCACCATGGAGTGACCTGTGCTCACTGTCGGCGACCAGTTCCCCACCTTCGAATTGACTGCCTGCGTCTCCCTGGAGAGCGGCAAGGAGTTCGAGGTCATCAACCACAAGTCCTACGAGGGCAAGTGGAAGGTCGTCTTCGCCTGGCCGAAGGACTTCACCTTCGTCTGCCCGACCGAGATCGCCGCCTTCGGCAAGCTGAACGACGAGTTCGCCGACCGCGACGCGCAGGTGCTCGGCTTCTCCGGCGACTCGGAGTTCGTCCACCACGCCTGGCGCAAGGACCACGCCGACCTGCGTGACCTGCCCTTCCCGATGCTGGCCGACTCGAAGCACGAGCTCATGCGGGACCTCGGCATCGAGGGCGAGGACGGCTTCGCCCAGCGCGCCGTCTTCATCGTCGACCCGAACAACGAGATCCAGTTCACCATGGTGACCGCCGGGTCCGTGGGCCGTAACCCCAAGGAGGTCCTGCGGGTCCTCGACGCCCTGCAGACCGACGAGCTGTGCCCCTGCAACTGGAGCAAGGGCGAGGACACCCTGGACGCCGTCGCCCTGCTGGCCGGTGAGTGACGCATGTCGCTGGACGCCCTGAAGTCCGCCATACCGGACTACGCCAAGGACCTGAAGCTCAACCTCGGCTCGGTCATCGGCAACAACGACAAGCTCTCGCAGCAGCAGCTGTGGGGCACCGTCCTCGCCACGGCGATCGCCTCCCGCAGCCCGATCGCGCTGCGCGAGCTGGAGCCCGAGGCGAAGGCGAACCTCTCCCCCGAGGCGTATGACGCCGCCAAGGCCGCCGCGGCGATCATGGCGATGAACAACGTCTTCTACCGCACGCGCCACCTGCTGTCGGACCCGGAGTACGGGACGCTGCGCGCCGGGCTGCGGATGAACGTCATCGGCAACCCGGGCGTGGAGAAGGTCGACTTCGAGCTGTGGTCGCTCGCCGTCTCCGCCGTCAACGGCTGCGGCCAGTGCCTGGACTCGCACGAGCAGGTGCTGCGCAAGGCGGGCGTGGACCGCGAGACGGTCCAGGAGGCGGTCAAGATCGCCTCCGTCGTCCAGGCCGTGGGCACCACCCTCGAAGCCGAGGCCGTGCTCGCCGGCTGAGCCGGCACCGCGCGCACGACGGCGAAGAGCCCGTACGACTCCGGTCGTACGGGCCCTTCCTGTTGCCGCGGCGCCGTCAGGTGCGGCGCGCGGCCAGCACGTGCACCGTGCCGTCCTCGGTGAGCGCGACGAGCCGGTCCCCGCTCACCGCGAGCGCCGACGCGACGCCCGAGCCCAGGTCGTACGAGGCGACCTGCCGGCCGGTCGCCCGGTCCAGGACCAGCAGCCGGCCGTCCCACGTGCCGACGTACACGTGCCGGTCGGTCACCAGCGGGTGCACGGCGGGCGATCCGTCCCCGGCCGTGCAGCCCGCCGCCGCCCGCCACGGGTCGTCGAGCGGGCTCTCCCCGCGCAGGTGTCCCGTCTTCGTCTGCCACACCGGCCGCGCCGGGTCGGCCGCCGCGGTGTCGTAGGCGCGCACCACTCCGTCCCGACCCGCGACGTACGCCGTGGTGCCGTGCACCGCGGGGCCGGTCAGCGGGGCCCGGCCCGGCTCGCAGACGCTGCCGCCGCCGAGCTGCGCCGCCCACCGCACGGCGCCGGTCTTCGGGTCGTGCCCACGGGTGCCGTACGCGGTGTGCGTGACGAGTTCGCCGCCGTCGGCGGTGAGCGCGGGAGAGGAGTGGCTGTCGATGTCGCCGGCCGTGTCCTGCACCCAGAGCTGGCGGCAGGTCGCGAGGTCCATCGCGAGCACGGTGTTGGACGAGGAGGAGTGCAGATACGCGGTGTCGGTGCCCGGCATCCGGACCGCGGTGCTGTGGCTCTGCCCCCAGGACGCCGCCGCGGAGAAGCCGCCGGGCAGCAGTGCGCCGGTGCGGGCGTCCCGGCAGCGGACGGCGTTCCAGTCCTGGTAGACGGCGACGGAACGGGCCGCCCCCGCGCCCTCGTCCGCCAGGGCGAAGACGCTCACCGGGCCGCCCGCGCGGCCGTAGCGGCGCACGGTGTCCCCCGTCTTCGTCTCCCGGTCGATGCCCTCCCACGCCACGCGCCCGGTCTTCGCGTCCAGCGCGTAGATCCGGCCGACGCCGGTGGTCAGGTACACCCGCCCGGCGCTGAGCGTGGGCGCGGACTCCGCGTCCCCGTCGAGGTAGGTGCGCCACAGCTCGCGCCCGGACGCCAGGTCGTAGGCGAGCGCCATGCTGTACGGGGAGTCGAAGGCGCGCGAGGTGACGATCAGCCGGCCGTCGGCGACGACGGACCCGTTGAGGTTGAACTGCTCGCCCGTGTGCTGGATCCACGCCGCGTCGAGCACGGCGCCCGGCGCGTCCCCGGAGGCGCCGCCTCCCGTCTCGTCGCCGCCCTGGCGCAGCCAGTCCTGCCCGCCACGGGGCTTGTCGAGGTCCTTGTCGGGCACGACGCGGAAGGTGGAGCGCTGCCGCGGGAACTCCCTGCCGCGGGTGTCGTGGATCCGCACCTGCGCGGTGTACGTCCCCGGCCGCAGCCCGGTCAGCTCGCCACTCGCCCGCGTCCAGGCGCCGCGCGGGTCCGGACAGGGTTCGGACGTCGCGGTGCCGGGCGCCCGGTAGCAGTTCTCGATCCGGGGGCGGGCCGCGTTCGCGCCGAAGCGGACGGCCTGGGTCCGTACGACCTTGTCGCGCGCGTCGCGCACGGTCACGGTCGCGGTGGCGGGGGTGCGGCCGTCGTCCTCCGCGTACGCCTCGACGGGCACGCCGGCCTTCGCGCCGTGGACGGCGCCGTCGGCGGGGCTGACGAGCGCGGAGTCGTCGTCGACGTCGAACTGCCGGTGGACGCCGCCCACGTGGCCGGTGTCCTCGTTCTCCTTCGTCCGCGGGTCGTCGGTGACCCCGCTGAAGTCGAGGACCTTGTAGTCGGGGCGGGCGCCGTCGATGCCGTACGTGCCCTGGTTGTTGACCTCCACGGAGCGCCGGAAGGCACCCCGGCGGAACTCGGACTGCTGGTTGTGGCCGGCGGCCGTCATCCGCACGTCGTACCGGGCGAGTTCGTCGACGACCGGTTGCATGCCGGCGCCGGGGCCCCACTGGGTGAACAGCGAGCGGTGCGCGAAGACGAGGACCTGCTTGCCGACCGCGTTGCGGGCGAGGTCCCGCTTGAGCCATTCGAGCTGCGGCTTCAGTCCGCTGGCGTCGTAGTTGTCCTCCAGGACGACGACGTGGCGGCCGTTGCGGTCGAAGCTGTACCACTCGGGGCCGAGGTTGCGCCGGTAGTACTCCATGCTGCCGGCGTAGCCTTCGGACGCCGCGGTGCCGCCGAAGTCGTGGTTGCCGATCACCGGGTAGAAGGGGTGGCCGAGGCGGCCCTCCACCAGGCCCTTGCGGAAGAGGTCGTAGCCGCCCTGGCGGCGGGGTTCGGCCGCGTAGTCGGTGACGGTGAGGTCCCCGGTGGCGATCTGCATCGTGGCGCCGTCGACCTCGGACATGGCGCGGACCTGACCGGTCCACTGCGGCAGGACCCGACGGGCCTCGTCGTCGGTGCGGTTGCCGACCTCGGTGTCGGAGTTCATCACCCACGTCTCGGTGGGGTTCGCCGCGTTGCGGTCGGGGACGAGGGCGAAGTCCACACCGCTCGCCCCGGTCTCCGGCACCCGCTGGAAGAACCGGGGCACCCAGTCGTCGCGCAGGACGGGGGTGTGGCCGTCGGGCGAGACGACGTGCACGAGGTCGGTCTCGCGCCGGGTCGGGTCGATGGCGATGGAGTACGTGCCGTCGGCGCGGCTGGTGGCCCACGCCGCGCCGTCGGTGACGTCGACCCCGCCCATCGGGCGTTCGCCGCGGTCCCGCTCGCCGTTGCCGTTGGCGTCCTTGAAGACGGTGCCGGTGACGGTGACCGCGGCCGGGTCCTCGTCGGGGGCGGCGACCGCGGCCTGCGGTGCGAGGGAGGCGAGGGCGAGGGAGGCGACGGTCGCGACGCGGATGCGGCGGCGGGCGGCCGGGTGCCCGCCGCGTACCAGCCGGGGCAGGAACCAGGCGGCGAGCAGCAGGGCGAGACCGGCGGCGGTGACGAGGGCGACGGTGAGCCAGGGGAAGGAGGGCCGCTCGTGGGCGCCCCGGGCGTCGACGAGCGGCGTCCGGGCGGTGGCGTCCACGGTCGTGCCGTCGAACTCGGTGACGACCTGGGTCAGTCCGGCCGCGGCCAGCAGTGCGGTGAGGTCGAGGGAGGCGACCCGACAGTCCCAGGCCAGTTCCACCACGACGCCGTCGTGGACGCCGCCGGCGTCGCCGGGGGTGCCGGATCCGGTGGCGGTGCAGCCCGCGGCCGGGGCCGTGAGCAGACCGGCGGCCCAGGCGCCGGCCCGGTCGGCGGGGACGACGTCCCGGTGCACGACGAGGCGGGCACTGCTGGTCCGGTCTCCGCTGGTGACGACGAGTTCGGCCTGGTCACGGGCGACGTGCGCGGCGGCGGGCTGGGCCGCGACGCCCCACAGCAGGAACAGCAGCCCGAGACAGAGCCCGGCCGCCGTGCTTGTTCGTCTCATACGGCCGGACGCTAGCCAGCGAACGACCCTTTCCAGCCACCCCCGCAACGAACTTCACCGCCGCGCCCGGAACTGTTCAATCCGGTCACCGGGACGTCATCTCCACCGGCGGGGACCGGCACGGGTCACGGTGCCGCGCTCACCCGCCGGCCTCCCGGAGTTCGGCGAGCAGCGTCCGCGCGTCCGCCACCAACAGGTCCTTGCTGTCCGTGACGTCGGGCAGGGGCTCGCCGTTCGCCGGGTCGTCCGGGTCCGTCCGGTACACGTCGAGGGACATCCGCAACACCGCTTGCCCGTCCAGGACCTGGAGCGTGATGTGCCCGTCCCCTTTGGCGAGATAGGCGCGTTCGCCGAGGTCGGCGACCTCCTCGGAGGTGCTGTTCATCATCTCGGACTCGGTCGCCACGACCCCGTCGAACTCCGGCCCGGGGTCGGTCTTCTTGTGCAGGACGTACACGGCGGACGCGCTGACGCTGAGGTCGAACCCGGTGTCCTGGTCGCTCGGCGACTCCTGGAAGGAGGCGTAGCAGGACGCCCGGTCCAGCGCCTCGTGCGTGCGGGTGTCCGGCTCCCGCATCTGGACCTCGCCGTAGATCGCGGCCAGCGCCTTGAACTCGGTCTTGACGCACAGGTCGTCGACGGTGCCGTACGGACCGGTGCCCGGGCCCTCGTCGGCGATGCCGTGGTACGCGACGAGCCCGCCCGCCCACAGGACGGAGGCCGCCGCCGCACCGCCGAGCCCCCACAGCCAGGCCCGCAGCGGCGGGCGGCTGCGCGGCGCGGGCTCCTTTGGCAGCGGCACCTCGGGGGCGCGGTCGCCGTCGGCGCTGCCGACCAGCTCCGGCTCGGAGATCACGCCCCGTCCTCCGTGACGGGTCTGGGCGCGACCGCGGTCGTCGTCGGGGTGGCTGCGCCGTGCCCGGCCGCTTCGAGCGCGTCGACGGACGCCACGGGCGAGGCCCCGACCGCCGTCGAACCGTGCGGCGGCGGGGTGTTCCGCAGGGACTGTTCCTTGGCGTACGCCCGTAGGTAGCCCACGACGGTGTTGGTGACGGCGACCAGCGGCACGGCCACCACCGCGCCCCCGATGCCGGCCGTGATGCCGCCGACCGCGACCGCGAGGACGACGGCGAGCGGATGGACGCGCACGGCCCTGCCCAGGATGAAGGGTTGCAGCACGTGGCCTTCGAGCTGCTGCACCGCGAGCACCACCACGAGCACCATCAGCGCGGTGAACACCCCCTGGGTGACCAGGGCGACGACGACCGCGAGGGCGCCGGAGATCACCGCGCCGACCAGCGGGATGAAGGCGAACAGGAAGATGAAGACGGCCAGCGGCACGGCCATCGGGACGTCGAGGACGTAGATGCCGAGGCCGATGAAGATCGCGTCGATCAGGGCCACCAGCACCGTGCCGCGGACGTACGCGGTGAGGGTGCGCCAGGCCCGCGGCCCGGCGCCGGCGACGCCCTCGCGGGCCTGCGCGGGCACCAGCTTGAGGAACCAGTTCCAGATCCGCTTGCCGTCGTACAGCAGGAAGAGCGTGGAGAACATCGCCAGCACCATGCCGGTGAGGATCTCCACCATCACGGTCACGCCCTGGAGGCCCGCGGAGGTGATCTCCTGGGTGTTGGAGCTGATGGTCCCGCTGAGGTTCTCCGCGATGTCGTTGATCTGGCTCTCGGTCACGTGGAAGGGGCTGTCGAGGAGCCACTGCTTGAGCTCTTCGATGCCGTCCCTGACCCGCTCGGAGAGCGTGTCCAGGTTCTCCATGACCTGCCACACCACGAACCAGCCGACCAGGCCCATCACCACGAAGCCGGCGATCGCCGTGAGCGCGGTGGCCGGGCCGCGCGGCATGCCCCACCGCTTGAGCCGGGCCACGGTGGGCTGGAGCAGCGCCGTGATCAGCAGCGCCGATGTGAAGGCCAGGACGACCAGCCGGACTTCGCTGATGACCCGCATCAACACCCACAGGGTGCCGGCGATGACCAGCAGCCGCCAGCCGGCCTCGGCGGCGACCCGCATGCCCCACGGCACGGCGGAGACGGGGTCGGGGCGCGGGGGCACGGCGGGCGCGTACGCGGGCGGCGCGGGCACGGTCGCCGTCGCGGTGGCGGGCGCGGCATCGACCGTCCCGGTGGCGGCCGTCGCGTCGGGTGCGTCGGATCCGGGGGTGCCCGCCGTCTTCGCGGCGGCTGCGGCCCGTGCGTCGGCCTGCTCGCTCAGTGCCTCGTCCCGTCTGGCGTCCAGTCGTTCGGACACCCTGGTGAGGCCGGCCCCCACGCCGGCGAGCCACCGTGGCAGTCGTGACATGTTCTCCCCCCATGCTTCCCCGGAGCCCCGGAACCGAGAACGCTACAACACGCGCGGAGCCCCTCACCGAAGGACGGTGAGGGGCTCCGTGAAGTTGAGCGAGCGCCGGTCTCAGTACCAGCGGTTGGCCTGCCAGAAGGTCCAGGCGCCGCAAGGACTGTCGTACTTGCCGTTCATGTAGTTCAGGCCCCACTTGATCTGGGTGGCGGGGTTGGTGCGCCAGTCGGCGCCCGCGGAGGCCATCTTGGTGCCGGGGTACGCCTGGACGAGCCCGTACGCACCGGAGGAGGGGTTCTGGGCGGTGTAGCGCCAGCCCGACTCCTTCTCCACGATGTTGCTGAAGCACTGGAACTGGTCCGCCGGGATCATCTGCCGGGCCATTTCCTTGACCTCGGCGATGCTGTAGGAGGACTTCGCGGTGAAGCTGGAGGCGTCGCGCTGCTTGTCGCGGGTGGCCCGCTCCTTCGCCTCGCGCTCCTTGGCCTCCTTCGCTTCCTTCTCCTTCTTCGCCTGAGCGTCCGCCGCGGCCTTCTTCTCCTTGGCGGTCTCCGCCGCCTGGAGGCGCGCGGACTCCTCGACCGCCTTCTTGGCCGTCGACTCGGCGGCTGCGGCCTGTGCGTCCGCCTGCTGGGCCAACGACAGGGACTGCACCGGGGCCTGCTGGCCCACGGGCACCTCTGCGAGGAGGGTCGTCGCGTCGGACGCGGCCGTCTCCATGTTGTCCGAGGTGGACGAAGCGCTGCCTGAGGCAACGCCGACGACGGCTCCGACGGTGGTGACCGCGGTGGCAGAGGCCACTGCGAATCCCCGGACCGAGATCCGGCTCACACGGTTTCCTTCCAGCATCGCCCGCACAGGTGACCCCGCGGGCGAATCGTGCCCCTGGCGCGGGCCTCCATTGGCGTGGGTCACAGGAGGCGCTGGCCCGTGGCCGGTTCCCGGTGTTTCACAGGAGCGGCCGGTCGATCTCTCGGGCGGCACACGGCGGCAGGTGTGGAGTTGTGGGTGATGCGGTGCACCACGAGTGGTACGGGTGTGCCGTGTGCGGGGCCTGACGGAAGCAAGACTTTGCCGGAACTCAACGCCGCAAGGCAATTCTCCGTTGCGTGTGAAAGCTCACATGTGCCCCGCGGCGAGTTTTTCCGTCGTTCGGCGGTACGGAACGACGCCGCCCCACTAGGCTCTTGCGCCTTCAGCGGGGCGGCGTCGCAGATGCACGCAGACCTGTCAGAACCGTCAGATCTGGTTGTCCTCCAGCATTTCGGTCACCAGTGCGGCGATCTGGGAGCGTTCCGAACGGGTGAGCGTGACGTGGGCGAAGAGCGGATGGCCCTTCAACTTCTCCACCACGGCGACGACCCCGTCGTACCGGCCGACCCGGAGGTTGTCCCGCTGGGCGACGTCGTGGGTGAGCACGACGCGGGAGTTGGCCCCGATCCGGGAGAGCACCGTCAGCAGCACGTTCCTTTCCAGGGACTGGGCTTCGTCGACGATGACGAAGGCGTCGTGCAGCGAACGGCCCCGAATGTGGGTGAGCGGCAGGACCTCCAACATCCCGCGCCCCAGCACCTCCTCGATGACCTCGCGCCCGGCGACGGCGGAGAGCGTGTCGAAGACGGCCTGCGCCCAGGGGCTCATCTTCTCGGCCTCGGTGCCCGGCAGATAGCCCAGCTCCTGGCCGCCGACCGCGTACAGCGGACGGAAGACCATCACCTTCTCGTGCTGCCGGCGCTCCAGGACGGCCTCCAGGCCGGCGCAGAGCGCCAGCGCCGACTTGCCGGTGCCGGCCCGGCCGCCGAGCGAGACGATCCCGACCTCCGGGTCGAGCAGCAGGTCCAGGGCGATGCGCTGTTCGGCGCTGCGGCCGTGGATGCCGAAGACGTCCCGGTCGCCGCGGACCAGCCGGACGTTCCCCTCCGGGGTGAGGCGGCCGAGCGCCTTGCCGCGCTCGGACTGCAGGACGAGACCGGTGTGCACGGGCAACTCGGCCGCCTCGGGCACGTACAGGCTCTCCTCGCCGTACAACAGGTCGACCTGGTCGGCGCTGAGCGTCAGCTCGGACATCCCGGTCCAGCCGGATTCGGTGATGGCCAGCTCCGCGCGGTACTCCTCGGCGAGGAGCCCGACGGAGGACGCCTTGATGCGCAGCGGCAGGTCCTTGGAGACGACGGTGACGTCGTACCCCTCGGCCTGGAGGTTGCGGGCGACGGCGAGGATCCGCGAGTCGTTGTCACCGAGGCGGAAGCCCGCGGGGAGCACCCCGGGGTCCGAGTGGTTCAGTTCGACTCTCAGACAGCCGCCGAGGTCCCCCAGGGGGACGGGGGCGTCCAGGCGTCCGTTCCGGATGCGGTGCTCGTCGAGCAGGCGCAGGGCCTGGCGTGCGAAGTACCCCAGCTCCGGATGGTGCCTCTTGGCCTCCAGTTCGGCGATGACCACGATCGGGAGCACGACTTCGTGCTCGTCGAAGCGGGTGAGCGCGTTCGGGTCGGCCAGCAGGACGCTGGTGTCGAGAACGTACGTGCGCCGGTCGGGCGTGCGGCGCTTGGTGCTGCTGTTCACCACGGAAGGACGTACCCCCTCGGAAGAGGTCGACGGTGCGATGCCGTCGCGGGCCAGGGTCCACCTGTCTCGGGTGTCAGGGGACCGGCCCCGCCGTCGGGCGGGGATGGGAGCCGGGCTTCGGGCCGCAGTGCGCGGGCCGAGCACCGGCCCTCTCCCAGGTCCGCACGGCGCGTGCGTTCCGTCGAGTGCAAAGGGCCTCCCGGGCGGGCGGGTGGGCCGCCCACTGAGATACGACGTTCGTGGACCGGACGTCGACCTGGAAGGAATATGCCCTCGATCAAGCGCCGCCATGCCGGATCATCGGGCGACGCGTGGGTGAACAGGGGGTGCCGTGGTGGGATCAGCCGCCGTAGCGCCGGTGCCGGGCCGCGTAGTCGCGCAGGGCGCGCAGGAAGTCGACCTTGCGGAAGGCGGGCCAGAAGACCTCGCAGAAGTAGTACTCGGAGTGGGCGCTCTGCCAGAGCATGAAGCCGGACAGGCGCTGCTCGCCGCTGGTGCGGATCACCAGGTCGGGGTCGGGCTGGCCGCGGGTGTAGAGGTGCTCGGAGATCAGGTCGATGCTCACGGTCTCCGCCAGCTCCTCGAAGCCGGTGCCCCGGTCGGCGGCGTCGAGCAGCAGGGAGCGGACCGCGTCGGCGATCTCCTGCCGGCCGCCGTAGCCGACGGCGACGTTCACGAGTATGCCGGTGTGGTCGACGGTCGCCTGCTCCGCCTCCTTGACCACGGTCTGGGTGCGGGCGGGCAGCAGGTCGAGGGTGCCGACGTGGTGGACGCGCCAGCGGCCGTCGGCGGCGAGGTCCCGCACGGCCTGCTCGATGATGCCGAGCAGGGGGGTCAGCTCCTCCTCGGGCCGGTCGAAGTTGTCGGTGGAGAGCATCCACAGGGTGACGACCTCGACGTCGGTCTCGGCGCACCAGCCGAGCAGTTCCTGGATCTTGTTGGCGCCGGCCTTGTGTCCCTGTTCGGCGGTGCCGCCCGACGCCTTCGCCCAGCGCCGGTTGCCGTCGAGGATGACTCCGATGTGCTTGGGCACCTGGGAGTGGTCGAGACGCCCTTCCACCCGGCGTGCGTAGAGCCTGTACACCAGGTCCCGCAAGTTCACAGAGTCCACCTCTCGGTCTTGATCGGGCTCACCGACCCGGTCCGGGGCTCGTCGGACCTGGATGTCGGGGACCGCGGGGTCTCCCCGGGTCCGTGGCTGGGCGACGCGCACCGGTCCCGGCCCGCGCCCGCGCGGGGGTGCCGCGGGGTGCGGCGTTCGGGCCGTGCGGCGATCCCCTGAAGCCGCCACAGTACTGCGCACGGGCCACCCCGGCCCAACTCGGTCTGTCACAAGTCCGTGATAAGGAGAGATACGTGACTGAATCCTCCGCACATCTGCCCTATCTCGCCGACGGCGACCGGTACGGGACCATGGAGTACCGGCGCAGCGGTCGCTCCGGGCTGAAGCTCCCCGCGGTCTCCCTCGGCCTCTGGCACAACTTCGGTGACGACCGCACGCTGGACTCCCAGCGGGCGATCCTGCGCCGCGCCTTCGACCTCGGGGTCACCCACTTCGACCTGGCGAACAACTACGGACCGCCGCCCGGCTCGGCCGAGCTGAACTTCGGCAAGGTCTTCGCCCAGGACTTCAC
This sequence comes from Streptomyces sp. NPDC048057, assembly GCF_040653095.1. Lineage (NCBI taxonomy): Bacteria > Bacillati > Actinomycetota > Actinomycetes > Kitasatosporales > Streptomycetaceae > Streptomyces > Streptomyces sp. NPDC048057. The sequence goes on along the minus strand of NZ_JBEZNF010000007.1, from coordinate 154,666 downwards.
CCGATACCGTGACGAACTGATCATTTCCACCAAGGCCGGATACTTGATGCACCCGGGCCCGTACGGCGAGTGGGGCTCCCGGAAGTACCTGCTGTCGTCGCTCGACGCGTCCTTGCAGCGGATGGGCCTGGATTACGTCGACGTCTTCTACTCGCACCGCTTCGACCCGGACACCCCGCTGGAAGAGACCATGGGCGCGCTCGCCTCGGCCGTCCAGCAGGGCAAGGCGCTGTACGTCGGCGTCTCGTCGTACAACGCGGCGCAGACCGCCGAGGCGGCCCGACTGCTGAAGGAGATGGGCGTCCCGGCCCTGATCCACCAGCCGTCGTACTCGATGATCAACCGCTGGATCGAGGACGACGGGCTGCTGGACGCGCTGGAGGCGGCGGGCATGGGCTGCATCGCCTTCGTGCCGCTGGCGCAGGGCCTGCTCACCGGGAAGTACCTCAAGGGCATCCCGGAGGGCTCGCGGGCCACTCAGGGCAAGTCCCTGGACCCGGGGCTGCTGTCGACCGAGGTCGTGCGGCGGTTGAACGGGCTGAACGACATCGCGGCCGGCCGCGGCCAGTCCCTGGCGCAGCTCGCGCTGAGCTGGGTGCTGAGGGACCCGCGGATGACGTCGGCGCTGATCGGCGCGTCCAGCGTGGGCCAGCTGGAGGAGAACGTGGCGGCGCTGACCGGAGCACCGCTGACGAAGGAGGAGTTGGCGGCGATCGACGAGTTCGCCGTGGACACCGAAGGCGCCAACATCTGGGCCCGCCGCGGCTGACGCCCCCTTCGGGTCCGGCTCCCGCCCCGTCCCCGACGGGCGGGGCGGGTGCGCTTGCGTGCGCCGCTGCGCACGGGAAAAGAAACCGGGCCGGTCCGTGGGGGGGATACGGACCGGCCCGAGGGGGGGTTTCCACCATAACGCGTCGGGAGCGTTCTCCGGCGCCCTGCGACGGGGCGCCCTGCCTGCGGTCTCGTGCCGCTTGCTGCGAACGGCGGAGCGCACGCGGGCGCAGGCCCCGCGATTGCTGGCGAGTGCCCGCAGGACAGCCCGGGTGCGGGCGGACGAGCCCCCCGAACGGGGGATCCCCCAAAGGGGGAAGGCGCAAAAAGCGACGGGTTGACGCGTGTCCCGGCGGCGTCGCGGGCGCGGCGCGCCGGACCGCGCCGGGCGGGCTCACGCCACGTTCGGCTCTTCCTTGTTGGCCACGATCTGCTCCTTGTAGACCTCGCCCCACAGCCCCAGCGGCACCAGGGCGGCGTTCAGGGACTCCCCCATGCCAGTAAGCGAGTACTCCACCCGGGGCGGCACCTCCCGGTACACCTCGCGATGCACGACGCCGTCCGCCTCCAGCTCCCGCAGCTGCTGGATCAGCACCTTCTCGCTGATCCCGGTGAGCCCGCGGCGCAGCGCGCCGAAGCGCATGGGTGCGTGGGCGTGCAGGGCCCACAGGATGAGCGGCTTCCACTTGCCGCCGACGACGTCGACCGCGGCGTCGAGTCCGCACTGGTACTCCGGCTTGCGACTGGCCACGGCGACTCCTCGTCCGACCTCACTGCTTCCCGTCCGGCCAGTACACCATTTCCGCACCCCCCGAAGAAACGCGCCTCCGCCCCCACGGCCTGCCGCGGGAGCGCGGGCCTCGGTGGCGGGTTGCTCGCGCAGTTCCCCGCGCCCCTCGATGCCCACGCCCTCTGGGCGTGGGGGGGGGGGGGGGGGGAAGAACTGCGCGAGCGGCCCACCACCGGGCCGCGGAAGCCACTGCGACTGCCGTGCAGGGGCGCGGGGAAGCGCGAGGGGGAGGTCAGTGGATGGGGGCGTGGGACGGTGGGGGGCCCAGCTTCAGGAGGGTGACGCCGTCGCGTTCCGCGACCTTGCGGTAGCCGTAGCGGCGCTGGGCCGCGTCCAGCTCCGCCGCCTGCTGGTCCGGCGGATAGGGCCAGTGGCCCGCCTGGTAGGGCCACGCCGGTGCCGGGTGGCTGTCGTGGATGATCCACTCCGCCGTGGGCCGCGGCAGGTGCGCCCGGTCGTAGCGGTACAGCCGGGAGTGCACCGGGAACGTCGGGAAGAGGACGACGTCGCAGCGCGAAGTGAGCTGCGGCACGAGCCGGTTGGTCGCCGCGACGCTCGCCCCGTCCGGGATCTTCGCCAGCAGGTGCCGCGCCGCCTCGACGTGCGGGCCGGTGCGCCAGGTGGCGCGCTGCGCCAACTGCGCGAGGGGGAAGCTCGGCAGCAGCACGGCGGTGACGGCGAGGGCCGTCGCCAGGGACGCCCGTACGTGCCGGGCCGCCAGCGGGTGGTCCGCGGTGCGCCAGCGCCGCAGCGCGTCGATCAGGCCGGCGGCCACGATCGGCATGAGGACGGCGCTGTAGTGGAAGGACGTGCCCCAGTGGAAGGCGTTCTGCGACAGAAGGCGCCAGGCCAGCGTCGGCACGGCGAGCAGCGCCAGCGGGGAGCGCAGGGCGAGCAGCGCGGAGGGCGCGAAGACCAGGACGAGGGTGGTGGCCTTGACGTCCGGGCGCAGCGCGTCGAGCGGTGCGAAGGCGATGGTGGCGAGCAGCGAGGCGTGGGCGCCTTCGCCGAGGTTCTCGCCGTGTGCGTACCCGCCCGCCGGGTTGAACGCCGGGAGCAGCAGCTTGATCTCGATGACGAACGCGGCGAGCCCGGCGAGCGCGGTGAGCAGCCCGAGCCGCCGCGGCCCCTTCCAGGCGACGTACGCGCCGAGCGCGGCCAGCGTGAGTCCGAGGTCCTCCTTGACGAGGACGAGGGGCGCGGCCCAGGCGACGGCGGCGCGGAAGCGGCCTTCGCCGAGCGCGACGACGGCGTACGCGATGAGCGGTACGGCGAGGGCGACCTCATGGAAGTCGAAGGCGACGGCGGACGAGACGCCCCAGCTCAGTCCGTACGCGAGGGCGACGGCGTGGGCGGGCCGGCGGCCGAGGGCGCGCTGCGCCCAGCCGGCGAGCGGGACGACGGCGACGGCCAGCAGTGCCGCCTGGGCGAGGAGCAGCGTGATCGGGGAGGGCCAGATCCGGTAGAGCGGCGCGAGGACGGCGAGCGCGGGGTGGAAGTGGTCGCCGAGGAGGTTGAAGTCCTCGCCCCGCAAGGGGACCAGCGGCGGCTGGAGTTGGGCGTAGGCGCGCACCGCCTGCTCGAAGATGCCGAGGTCGAAGCCGGTGGTGCGGATCAGCAGATGGCGGCGTACGGACACGGTCGCGTAGAGCGCGAAGAGCGCCGCCGCCCACGCCCAGGGCAGCAGCGCGGCGGGGAAGCGGGCAGCGGGGCGGGAGCCGGGCTCCGGTGAGGGCGCGGGGATCCCGGGGACCGCGGGGGTGCGTGTGCGCGTACGCAGCGCACCGCGCCACCCCACCCATCTGTCAGAAAATGTCCGCATACATCCGGATGCTAAGGGCTGCTTCGTGCTCCCCGGCGGATCAGCACGCGGCGTCAGGCGCGGTGCAGCGCGAGAGTCGCCGCGTCACACGGGCGCGGCCAGTGCGCCCAGCAGGACCCCCGCCAGCGCGCCCACGATCATGAACGGTCCGAAGGGGATCGCCGTCCCGCGCCGGGCGCGTCCGGCGACCAGGAGGCCGAGCCCGTACACCGAACCGAACAGGAACCCGGCGAACGCGCCGGCGAGCAGCACCGACCAGCCGTACCAGCCGAGGACCACGCCGAGCGAGAGCGCGAGTTTGACGTCGCCGAAGCCGAGGCCGTCGGGGTGGAGCAGGAACAGCAGGAAGTAGCCGCCGCCGAGGGCGACCCCGCCGAGCAGCGCCGTGGCCCAGGAGCCGGCCGTGCCCGGCAGCGGCGACACCGCGCCGAGGAGTGCGGCGGAGGCGGCGGCGAGCGGCAACGTCACCTGGTCCGGCAGCCGGTGCACCCGCAGGTCCACCAGGGCGAGCAGTACGGCGAACGGCGTCAGCAGCAGCCAGACGGCGAGTTCGGGCCGCGGCCCGGTCGCGGCGGCCAGGACGGCGCAGGCGAGGACGGTCGCGCCGGGGGCGCCCACCACGACGGCCCGGACCTGCGCCCCGCACGGCCCGCACGAGGGCCCGCCGAGCCAGCCGGCGGCGGGGCCGGTGAAGCGGTGTCCGACCGGGCAGGCGTCGCGCCACGCCTGCTCGGGTTCCACGGCGAGTCGGAAGGCGGCGCGGGGCACCAACAGCCCCGTACCCGCGCCCCACAGGGCGGAGACGGCGATCAGGGCGGCGTACGACAACACGGCAGAGAGGGTAAGCCGGCGCGTGTGCGGGGGTCGTGCGCCCCGGCCACTTCCGGCCCGCCCCGTTGGCGCTACCGTCCCTTCCATGGGGCGAGGACGTCAATGGCGCTGCGGTACGGGCACGTTGCGGGTGCCGTCGGGCGAACCGGGCGGGGTCGCGGTGGAGATCGCCGCGTCGTACGGCACGCGGCGGCGCGGGCTGCTCGGACGGGACGGCATCGCCGGGGCGCTGCTGCTGACCCGGTGCAACTGCGTCCACACCGTGGGGATGCGCTTCGCCATCGACGTGGCCTATCTCAACCGGGAGTTGCGCGTCGTCGACCTGCACACGCTCCCCCCGGGCCGTCTCGCGCTCCCCCGGCTGCGCGCGCGGCACGTCCTGGAGGCGCAGGCGGGCGCGTTCGCCGACTGGGGTGTCGCGGTCGGCACCGTCCTCACCGTGTCCACGCCGCCCGACGCCGCGTAGAGCGTGTGCGTCTGGCCGTAGCCGCGGTTTCACCGTGCGGCGGGCTGTGGTGCGGCGTCTGTGGCTCGTCTGTGGCTTGTCGCGCAGTTCCGCCCCCTGTGCCCAGGGGCCACGGGAGGTACCCCCAGCGCCCCTGACCTCCTCCGCCCGCAGGTGACTCACGGGGGCAGCGAATCACCGAGGGCTGATCAGCGCTCCCAGGGGTTGGCCGCCTGGGCCCGGGAGCGGCGCGCCACCGCCGTCCAGCCGACGAGCCCCAGCACCAGGGCCGTGCCGAGGCCGATGCCCGAGTAGCCGACGATCCGCATCGCGGCGCTGCCGCCGGAGTCGCCCGCCGGGCCGCTGGCGCGGACGCCCAGCCGGTCGCCGGCGGTGACGCCGAAGCCCGCGGCCAGGGGGTCCCCGTCGTACGGAGGGGCTGCGGCGGGCTCGCCCTCGATGCCGACGCCGAGGGTCAGCGGAGTCGGTCCCGCGACGTCGCGGGCGAGCGAGACGCGGACGTAGTACCAGCCGGAGAAGCGCATCGCCCCGACCTCGTTGCCCTTGACGATGCGGTTGTCGAAGGCGACGGGGGCGGTGTCGAGGGTGACGGAGCGGTCCGGGTGGTCCGCGTCGACGCTCTCGACGAAGCCGCGCGCGGTGTTGTAGAGCGCGAGCTGCACCCCGTCGGGCACCTTCTGCCCGTCCCGGGGGCTGCCGCTGCCGTCGCCGTCACCGCCGCCGTAGCCGAACGTCGCGTCGAGGAAGAGGCGTTGTCCCCAGTCGAGCGGCACCTTGTAGTAGCGGCTGTCGCCGGGGTTCAGCTCGTCCCGCCAGCGGCCCTGTCCGAGGGCGCGCGCGTCGTTGAAGCCCGTGCCGCCTTCGGCGCCCTTCGGCGCGCCCTGCGGCAGCTGCGGGGAGCGGCCCCGGCCCGGGCCGTCGGCGGACGGGGCGGAACTGCCCGCCTTCAGGCCGGGCTCCAGCATGAACCGGATCTCCACCGGCCACGTGCGCGCGCCGGAGCCCTCCGACGCACCGGAGCGGTCTCCGTCGCCGAAGTCCGCCCCGATCGCCTCGACCGTGAAGACGTACTCCCCCTCGGCCTGGCAGCCGCGGCCGGGGCCGATCCGGCGCGTGGCGTAGTCGGCGACGGGCCGGGGCGTGTCGGCGCCGAAGGTGACGTCCGTGCCGTCGCTGCACCGCGTACCGCCCGGGTCCGCCAGCCCGATCCGCATGCCGTCGGTCGCCGCGACCGTGCCCCCGGGCGGCGGCGCGAGCACGGCGGACACGTATGCGTGGGAGCGGTCGTCCAGCGGGACGCGGTAGTGCTTGCGCTCCCCCGCGGAGAGCACGTCGGTGTACGTGCCCGGGCTCAGCGACGGCGCGCGGTCGCCCGAAGCGGCGCCCGTCACGGCGCGCGCGCCGTCGGCGGTCCCGTACGGCCGCGGCGGCCGGTCGGGCCCGTCCGCGGCGGCGGCCGGCGGCGCGGACTGCGCCAGGACCTGCGCTGTGGCGAGGACCAGGCAGATCCCTGCCCCTACCGCACGCACGACCTGCCCCATCCGTCCGCTCCCCCTCGGCCCGCCGGGGCCGCACCCGGTCGACCCGCGCGGTCGACGACCGGCCGCAGCGTACTGCGGCCGGTCCGCCGTGCGGGAGACGGGTGGGACGATCGGTGCGCGGGCGAGGGGAGCTGACACGGCCTCAGGCGGGGTCCCCGCCGGCGCCCGTGGGGAAGGTGACCTCGACGCGGCGGTTCTTGCGGCGGCCCTCTTCGGTCGCGTTGTCGGCGATCGGGTAGTCCTCGCTGTAGCCGCGCACGTCGTAGCGGATGCCCGGGTCGTTCAGCTCCCCGCTGAGCAGGTCGTGCACGGCGTCGGCGCGCTGCTTGGAGAGCACCTTGCCGTGTTCGTACGTCCCGAGGTCGTCGGTGAAGCCGAACACCCGCACCGCCGGCGGTCCGTGCTTCCTGACCTCCGCGGCGATCGCGGCGACCCGGCTGCTGGCCTGGGGGGTGAGCTTCGCGCTGTTCTTGCCGAACAGCACCTCGGCCTGGAGCGCGAACGTCAGCGAGGTCGTGGTCTCCTCGCGGCGCTCCTCGCCGCCCTCGGTCTCCACGATGGAGACGATGTCGAGCACGCGTGCGTCCGCGAGGGTGGCGCCCTCGCGCATCTTCAGCCCGGGGTCCTTCGGATCGACCGGCGGGGGCGTCGCGCTGGGCTCGGTGCCGGGCGGGACGCTGGGTCCGCCGTCGGCGGACGCGGCCGGCACCGCCGTCAGCTGCACCCCGGTGACCAGGACCAGCACGGCGACGGAGGCCGCGAGGGGGTGGCGGTGGCCGCGCGTCATGACAGCCCGATCGTCGCGGTCGGCATCAGCGGGATCTGCACGTCGACGGACTTGGTCCCCTCCGGCGGGGCGGGGAACTGGGCGAAGAAGTCCACGCTCTGGCCGGACTGCATGGTCGTCAGACCGGTGGTGGTGAGCGGGTACCCGTCGGTGTCGCGCAGGACGTAGTAGCGCTTCTTGCCGGTCTTGTCGACGAGCGTCATCCCGGCGAACGAGGGGCCCGTCTGGCTGACCTTGGTCTCCTGGCCGTTCCACTGGAGCGGCGGGAACTGGCTCTTGCCGCTGGTGTTCTTCAGGACGCCCTGGACGGTCAGGAAGCCGCCGCTGTCGCGCTCCGCAGTGCGGAGGGTGATCTGGAAGCCGTTGGACCCGTTGATCGTCGCCAGGGGCTCGGAGCTCTGGGGCTCGGCGCTGGAGCCGCCCTTGGGCCCGTCGGCCGACCCGCCCGCGGGCGTCGACGCCTTCGGCGCGTCCTCGGCGTTCTTCCCGTCGTCGCCGTCGCCCCCGCACGCGGCCAGGGAGAACGTCAGGGCCACCGCCACCAGGGCGGCCGGGACCCCTTTGCGGCTCTTCGCTCCGTGCCGGGTACTCATCAGTGCTGTTCCTTTGCGTCGGTCGCGGAAGGTCAGTCCTCGGCCAGCCGTACGGCGAGGAGGTCGGAGATCTCGGGCAGGTCGTCGGGCTCGTCCGGGTCGAGCTCGAAGGACCCGCCGTCGCACCGGAGCTTGCCGAGGGAGGGCGCGTCGTCGCCTTCGCCCGGGGGCGCGCTCGGCGAAGGGGCGGGGTCCTCGGGCGCCTGGGGGTCCTCGCCGGGGCTCGCGGGCGCCTCGGGCGTCGGCGCGGGGTCGAAGTCGCACTGCGGCTCCACGACGGCCGTCGCGGTGGCCTCCGCGTGGTCGTTCTCGGTGCCCGGCAGGACGGTGTCCCCCACCGGGTTCACCGCCTGGACGATCACGTTGAAGCCCCAGCGGCCGTCCAGGACCGGGCCGCAGTCCAGCACCCTGGCCTCGTTCTCGCCGGCCAGCCGGGCCGCCACGGCGCACGCCGTGCCGCTCTCGCCCGATGCGTCGCCGGCCAGCAGCCGGCGCAGGAAGTCGACGTCGACGGGGGGCGCCCACAGGTCCTCCCCCAGCAGGTCGCGGGAGTCCTGGGCGGCGGCGAGCGCGGCGGCGTCGGCGGCCGACTGGGCGCCGTTGCGGGCGGCGCCCGCCTGGCCGACGGCGAAGAACGCGAGGGCCGCGAAGAGGACCAGCGCCACCATGGCGATGTAGAGGGGGGCCGCCTGGCCCGCCTCACGACCACGACGGCAACCGCGAACGTCGCCGGTGCCCCGGTCGCCGGTGGCGGACCGGCGCGCTACTTCCCGCCGCCCGTGTTCAGGACGTCCGCCACCTTGTTCTTGAGGCCCGTGGCGATGTCGTTGGCCACGCCCGAGCCCACGATCGCGGCGATGATCAGCGCCACCAGCACGATCACGCCCACGTACTCCACCGCGCCCTGTCCACGGTCGCCGCGCTCCCGCATCGCGCGCGCCGTCGCCGCCGTCCACGTCCCGATGTACACCCGGGCCCTGACCACGGCCTTCAGCGTCACGTTCGACATCGTCTTCCCCTTCGGCGCCGACGGCCCGATGCCCGCCGGGCTCGTACCAGTCCTTGACGCCACCCGCCGTGACGACTCCCTCGCGGTACGTACGGATGGCAGCGTCTGAACTGTATGCCGAGGTGCGGCGGAAGCGAATAGGTCCCAGGGCCCAACGTCGAGCAGGGCGGGCGAGTTGATCCACAATGAGGGGGTTTCGCTCGTCGACTTCGTGGTCCTCGACGGGGGGCGCGCCGGACGGGCGTTCGGGCCCCGCGGGCCGGTGTTCGGTCCTCACGGGCCGACCTCCCGCCCCGCCGCCGGGCCGGGCAGCTCGCGCCAGACGGCGATCGCCTCGCCCCTGTTGCCCGCGTTCAACTTGGCGAAGATGCGGTTGATGTGGTTCTTCACGGTCTTGTGGCTGATGAAGCAGGAGGCGGCGATCTGCTGGTTCGTCAGGCCGGACGCGATCAACTCCATCACCTCCACCTCCCGTCGGCTCAGCGCGGTGACCACCCCGTGCGACCGGTCGAGCGCCGCGGGCCCGGGCTCCGTGCTCGAATGTCCCACATTCGATTGCGAAAGCGAAGGCCGTCGGGTGAACTCGGCGGCGCCCCGAGCTCCGTCGGTCCGGGCGTCTGACGCGGCCGGCCCCGAGACCGGGCGGCCGGCGGCGGCATCGCGTACGGCGGCGGCCAGTTGGCCCGCGGTGAACTCCCCGTGGACGAGGTGGCCGCACGCTCCCCGGCGCCGCGCCTCGCGCACCGCCCCCGCCGTGCCGTCGTGCGTCAGCGTCAGGACGGGGGCGATCCGGGCGAGGTGCGGCAGCGCGTCAAGCCCGTCGCCGAAGCGCGTACGGACGTCCAACAGGACCACGTCGGGGCGGTGCAGGGCCACCGCTTCGCGGGCCGCCGGGCCGTCGGCGACCCCGGCGACCACGACGAGGTCGGGGTGTTGGTGCAGCAGGGCGGTCAGTCCGGCGCGTACGACGGGGTCGTCGTCGGCGACGACGATCCGCAGGCGCGGGGCGGGGCGTTCACCGGTGGTCGACGGCGGGGGCGACACGGCGGCTGCCTCCTTTCGGGTGGGGGGTGGTCAGGGCGCGGCGTTCGCGTACGGAACCGCCGGTCGGACGCGGCGGCAAGGGCGGCTCAGCCGCCGAGCACGTCCCCGAGGTCCACCCCCGACCCGTAGTAGAAGCTCATGACGATCAGGATCATGGTGGCGGGCAGCATGACCAGGGTGACCACGAGCGTGGACTTCGGGACGGCCTTGGCCGCCTCCCGGCGCGCGTGCTGGGCGTCGGTGCGGCGCATGTCGGTGGCGATCTGGATCAGGGTGTCCACGATCGGCGCGCCCAGCTCCTCGCCCTGCTGGAGCGCGGTGACGAACATCGAGACCTGCTCGGAGTCGTTGCGCCGGCGCAGTTGGTCGAAGGCGTCGCGGCGGCTGACGCCCATGTCCATCTGGCGCAGCGTGATGCGGACCTCGTCGGACCAGGGGCCCTCGTACTTCTCCGCCACCCGCTCCAGGGCCTGGCGGAAGCCGAGGCCGGCCGACACCACCACGGCGAGGACGTCGAGGAAGTCCGGGAGGGTGCGCTCGATGTCGGCGCGGCGGCGGCGGATCGCGGCCCGGATGACGACGTCGGTCCACACCAGCCCGAAGGCCAGGGCCGCGATCGCCACCAGGAACTGGCCGCGCAGCAGCATGGAGAACGCGGCGAGGACGCCGAGGACCCCGTACACGGCGCGGCGGGCGGCGTAGCGGTCCACGGTCATGCCGCCGGGGTTGCCCGCCATGTCGAGCCGGCGGCGCAGCGCGTCCACCCGCTTGGGGCCCATGGCGCCGAGCACGGCGGGGGCGTAGCGCATGCCGAGCCGGTCGAGTCCGGAGCCGACGGCGCTGGTGCGGCTGGCGCCGACCTCCAGGGCGAGGGCGAGGTCCCCGGGGAGCTTGGCGTCGGCGCGGTACATCCGGATGCCGTGGAAGACCCCGTACACGGAGAGTCCGAGGACGAGGGCGAGGAGGAGCGAGATCATCTGGTGGTCCTCCTCAGACCTGGATCCTGGACATCCGGCGGATCAGGAGCCCGCCGACGGTGTAGAGGCCGATGGCGATCAGGGTGGCGATCTGGCCGGTGAGGCTGCCGGTCATCTCGTCCAGGGCGCCCGGGGTCATCGTGTTGATCATCAGCAGGAAGCCGAAGCCGAGCAGCGGCACGGCGAGGGCGGTGACCTTGATCTGGGAGAGCATGGTGGTGACCTCGCGCCGGGTCTCCTTGCGCTCCTCCAGGGTCTGGGTCAGGTTCCGCAGGGAGCTGACGACCTGTCCGCCGGCGCGGTTGGCGAGGATCAGGGTGGTGACGAGGACGATCAGCTCGCGGGAGGGCAGTCGGTCGCCCAGCTCGCCGAGGGCGTCGTCGAGGCTCTGGCCGACGGCGAGCTGGTCGGCGACGATGCCGAGTTCCTGGCCCGCGGGGTCGTCGAGCTCCTCGGCGGCCATCGCGAGCGCGGTGCGCAGGGCGAGGCCGGCCTGGGTGGCGTTGGCGAGGACCCGGGTCAGCTCGGGGAGCTGGTTGATGAACGCCTCGGTCCGCTTCTGCTGCTGCCAGGTGAGGAAGGCGTTCGCGCCCCAGGCGCCGGCCAGCGCGGCGAGCACCCCGAAGTAGGGGGTGAGGACGGCGGCGACGACGACGTAGACGACGAGCAGCACGAGGACGGCGTAGACGACGTACTCGCCGGGGGTGACGTCGAGGCCGGTCGCCTTGATGCGGCGCTCCAGGCGTCTGCCGTACCGGGTCCGCCGCACCCTGCGGTCGACGGCGGCGAAGCGGCGGCGCCGGCCGGGGAGGGCCGCGGGCAGTCCGGTCTGCGCCATGCGCTCGACGAGCGCCTGCCGCTGGGCCCGGCCCCGGGACCAGTGGTGCACGCCGATGACGCCGAGCACCCCGGCGAGGAGGGTGGCTCCGATCGTCAGGAGCGGAAGGGGGTTCATGTCGGGCGGGGACCTTCTCCAGTAGGGGGCGGCGGGTGGGGGACCGGGCTCATCCGGCGCGCGTTCCGCGGACGACGAGTTCCCCGTCCGCCCCGGCGACGCCGAACACCAGCGGCAGGACCTCGTTCTTCAGATGGAGCCGCTGGGCGATCCGGCGCGGCACCGGGTGGTACGCGAACCGGCCGTGCACCCGCCCGTCGGCGGACATCGGCTGGGCCTCGAAGCGGCAGACGGAGACGATCCGGTACTCCTCGCGGCCCGCGGAGTCGACCACGGCGATCTCGGTGACCCGGCGGGAGCCGTCGGCGTGCCGGGTGAGCTGGACGATGACGTCGACGGCGCTGTTGATCTGGTCCTTGATGGCGGCGAAGGGGATCTCCACCTCGGACATGGACGCCAGGGTCTGCAACCGCATCAGCGCGTCCTCGGCGCTGTTGGCGTGCACGGTGGCCAGGGAGCCGTCGTGGCCGGTGGACATCGCCTGGAGCATGTCCAGGGTCTCCCCGCCGCGGACCTCGCCGACGACGATGCGGTCCGGGCGCATGCGCAGGGAGTTGCGGACCAGGTCGCGGATGGTGACCCGCCCCTTGCCCTCGACGTTCGGCGGGCGGCTCTCCAGGGTGATGACGTGCGACTGCTGGAGTTGGAGTTCGGCGGAGTCCTCGATGGTGACGATCCGCTCCCCCTCCGGGATCAGCCCGGACAGGGTGTTGAGCAGGGTGGTCTTCCCGGTGCCGGTGGCGCCGGAGACGATCACGTTGAACTTGGCCCGCACCAGGCTCGCGAGGAGCAGCGTCATCTGCTCGTCCAGGGAGCCGATGGCGATCATCTCCTGGAGCGTGAAGGCGCGGGGGAAGCGGCGGATGGTGAGGATCGGGCCGCTGAGGGAGAGCGGGGGGATGATGACGTTGACGCGCTCGCCGGACGGCAGCCGGGCGTCGACCATCGGATTGGCCTCGTCGACCCGGCGGTTGACGGTGGAGACGATGCGTTCGATGGTCTGCATCAGCTGCTCGGTGGAGGAGAAGCGCATCGGCAGCAGCTCCAGCCGGCCGGCCCGCTCCACGTACACCTGCTCGGGTCCGTTGACCATGATCTCGCTGATGGAGGCGTCCTCCAGCAGCGGTTCCAGGATGCCGAGGCCGAGCGCCTCGTCGACCACGCGCCGGATGAGCTGGGTGCGCTCGGCGGTGGAGAGCACCGGGCCCTCGCGGCTGATGATGTGGCCGAGGACCCGCTCCAGGCGGACGCGCCGGTCGGCGGCGGCGAGCGCGGACATCTCCGCGAGGTCGATCTCCTCCAGCAGCTTGGCCCGGTAGACGGCGACGAGACGGGTGACCTCGCCCCGGCCGCCGACCGGTTCGGGGCTGCTGATGCGCGCCCGCAGGCTCATGTCCTCATCTCCCAATCTCCCAGGATTTGCAGGGGTCTTACCGACGGGGTGTACGCGGTGGTGGCGGAGGTCAGTCGCAGGGCATCGTCACGGTCCTCACGGCGGGGTCGAAGTCGAGCAGCGGCAGCAGCGCGGGGACCTGGACGGACGCGGTCACCGAGATCTCGTCGTCGCCGTCCCGGCACCGCCCCGCGTCGATGTCGGTGCCGTCCGCCAGCCAGCCGCTGATCGCGGCGCGGCCCGCGGGGACGGCCCGGCCGTCGCCGTCCGGGGCGGCTGCCGAGCGGGCGGCGGTGCGGGCGGCGGTGCCGGCCTGCTGGGCGGCGTACGCGACGACGCCGAGCTGGATGGCGGCGAGGGCGAGGAAGACCAGCAGCGCGACGATCCCGGCGTACTCGACCGCGGCCTGGCCCCGGTCGTCGCGCCGCGCCCTCACCTGTTCCGCTCCTCGTTCGGTGCGGCGGCCTCGCCGGGGACGGTGACGGGCAGGTCGATGCCGCCGGGGAAGAGGGCGGGCACCCGCAGCTCCACCGTGGCCCGGTACATCTCCCCGTCCACGCGGCAGTTGGTGGCGACGCCCTGCCAGGCCCCGGAGAGGGTGCGGCGGGCCGCCGCGGCGCAGGCGTCCGCGCCGCCCACGGCGCCGGCGCGGGCCGCTTCGTCGGCGGCGTTCCCGGCGAGGGCGAAGGTGTACCCGGTGAGGGCGGCCTGCCACAGCAGCCCCACGGTGACGAGGATGATCGGGAGCGTGCCGACGAACTCCACCGTGGCCTGCCCCCGGTCGTCCCGGGCGAGGCGGGACCGACCGCCGGGGCCCCGTCCGCGACGCAGCGCCGTCCGCGCGTTCACTTCGACCGCGCCCTACGCAGCCCGATCGAGCCCCGGTCGCCACGGAACCGGCTCTGCTTCTGCTGCGGCTCCAGGGCCTGGGCGCGCACCAACCCCAGCTCCCCCGCGAGGCTCCACAGCGCCTGCTTCACCGTCGACTTGGCCTCCAGGTCCTGCATCCGGCCCGCGTCCACCACCGGCTGGAGCTCCTTGAAGCCGGCCGGCACCGCCGCCTTGGCGACCCGGGTGCCGGTGATCTTCTCGATCAGCGGGGGCTGGATCTCGGTGCCGCGGGTGTGCCGGTTGACGACGACGACCGTCTCCTCCGCCTTGCGGATCTGGAGCCGTTCCCACATCCGCACCATGCGCTTGGCGGCGCGCACCGCGACCACGTCGGGCGTGGTGACCAGCAGGGTGGTGTCGGCGCTCTCGATCGCCGCCGCGCTCCCGGCCGTGACCTGGGTGCCGCAGTCGACGACGACGACCTCGTACCGGGTGCGCAGCGCGCTGACGACCTGGCGCACGGCCCGGTCGCCGACCTCCTCGCCCCGCTCGCCCTCCGCGGGCGCCAGCAGCAGCCCGATGCCGGTCTGGTGGGCGAAGACGGCGTCCTGGAGCACCCGGGGCGAGATGTCCTGGATGGCCGCGAGGTCGGCGATGGAACGGCGGAACTGCACGTCGAGGTAGGAGGCCACGTCACCGGCCTGGAGGTCCAGGTCGACCAGGGCGACCGTACGGCCGGACGCACGGGCGGCCAGGGCCAGTTGAACGGCGGTGACCGTGGCGCCGGCGCCGCCCTTCGCCCCGCTGACGGTGACGACGGTGCCCCCCGCCCCGGACACCGGCTCGGCGCTGTGGCCGAGGTGGCGGCGCACCCCGGTGGACCAGCCGGCCGCGGCCTGCACGCGCTGCGCCAGGTCCTCGTACGACAGCGGCATCCCGAGCAGCCCGCGCGCGCCGGAGTCCATGGCGGCCGAGTACAGGCCGGGCCCGGCGTCGACGGTGACCAGGACGACGCCGACGGCGGGGAAGCGCAGCGCCACCTCCCGGATCAGCTCCAGCGCCGGCACCGGGCCGATCCGCTCGTGGACCAGCACGACCTCGGGCAGTTCGTCGAGCGACTCGGCGGCCAACCGGGCCAGCAGGTCGAGCAGCGAGGTCGAGTCGCCCACCGCGGGCGCCGGCTCCACGTCGGGGAGCTGGCTGAGCAGGGTGGTGATCGACCGGGCCGCGTCCGGGTCGCCGACGGCCGGCAGGATGCGTGTGGTCATGCAGCACTCACCTGTTCTTGTCTTCGTCGAGGGTGTAGGTGCTGTCGCCGGGGCGCAACGCTGCTGCGGTCCCCTTGGCGAGAAGGGCGAGCCGGACGTTCTCGGCGAAGGACTCCGCGTACGCGACGCGCTGGGCGTCCGCGGTGGTGAGGGCGAAGGTGATGGGCACCGCCTCGCGGGCGGCGTCGCGGCGCTCGCTGCGGCCGGCGCCGATCGGGGTGAGCTCGCCGACGTCGATGACGCGGGCGCCGGAGACGATGATCCGCGACTCGTCGGGGTCGCTGTCGCGCTTGCCCGAGAAGGTGGCGAAGATGTTCACCAGGTCACCGGGGCTGACCTTGCCGGCGACGCCGGTCGCGGCGTCGACCATGATGGCGATCTCCTGCTCGCCGGCGTTGAGGGCGGGCCGCTTGACGATCATGTCTTCCTGGAGCAGCGAGCCCTTCTTGAGCCGGGTGACGGCTATCTTCCCGTTGACCTGGGCGACGTCCCGCACGGCGCTGTCGGAGAGCCAGCGCTCGGGAATGTCGACCTCTTCGAACTGCTGGGGCGTGAGGGCGGTGTACGGGGCCACGTCGGACTTCAGCCGGTAGGCGGACACCTCGGGGCCGACCTTCGAATTCACGTCACCGATCACGGAGATCACCCCGGCGACGGCGGCGAGGGCGCAGAGGACCGAGAGGGCGATCAGGATGACGCCTCGGCGTTGACGTGAATTCATGAGCTGGGGAACCTCGTTCGCTAACGGTCACGGACGGGATGGCGGGGCAGGCAGAGGTGGCAGGACTTCAGGGGGTCAGGGGGTCAGCCTGCGGACGTGCCGCGGCCCGGGACACCGGAATGGTGCAACTGCCCCTGATCGAGGTGGCGGCCGTTACCGGCCGCGGCGAGCGGGGCCGAACAGAAAGCGCAGACGTCACCGATGAGTTCGATTCCGCACCAGGTGCACTCCTCTCTGCGGACGGACGAGACCAGTTGGTAGAGAATCGAGACGTCGGGCAGGAAGGCGGCGAATTCCACGAGTTTCCCGGTGCCCCACCAGGCCGTCGACGCGACCGGCAGCGGAACCTCCTCCACGCCTTGGACCTGCCACTGGGGAGCGAGGGTGCCGGTGACCCAGTCGGGTTGCGCCTGGCCCTTGGCGAACACCAGGCGGGTGGCGAAGTCGGGTCCGGTGAGCTGGTGCGCCGGGGAGTCGGCGGCGCCGATCTTGACCAGCTCGGGGGCGGGATGGGCGAGCACGCCGAACTGGGCGCCGGGGACCCATGACTTCGCGTGCGACTTCAAGGTGACCGGGACCCGGTCGAGCCGGGCCACGGAATGCAGTACGGCGCCGGCGTGGACGTAGTGCGAGAGCAGGCGGGCGGCGGACGCGACTATTCCGGCGCCGAAGTCGCAGATCGACAACTGCCGCAGCTGTCGCACCAGTACGGCGATGGCGAGCGGCGGGAGGTCCAGTTTCATCAGCGCGATGCGATTGCTCTCCAACACCGACCGCACCGTGTGCAGGCGCCGTTCGTGCGCCACGGGAATCGTCGCGGGATACAGGGCGACGACATATCCGTACTGCTCCAGCAGAACGGAGACGTCGGTGAGCGCGCTCTCCAGCGGGGCGTCGTCGGGCGACGGGATCAGCGCGGCCGTGGGCGTGTGCGGATCCGTCGGCGGTAGCACGAGATCTGCGCTGGTGACAGCTATTGCGGTCGGCACGCTGGTTCCCCGTTCGGACAACGGTCTCCGGGGGTTCCGTGACCGCGGATACGTACTGCTCGCTGCTCTGCGCAGCACTTTATCCACGACGTCAGAGCCAGAGAACACCCTGCTGGAACTCACAGCCGCGCCGTGAGCACGCTCCGCTCATGCCAAAGCGGACCAAACCCGGATGTTCCCCTATACGGGAGTCCACGTCCACCCCGGTGCGCAGCGCTCGGCGGGAAACTCCCCTTCCTCGCCGGGGATTTGGCTGAAAGTCATCGACAACCCCGAGCGACGGCGCCCGATTACCCCCGAAGTGCCGACTGCATGCCCGTCGCATGTCAGCCAGCGCCCGGCCGGTCCCCGTCGCGGCGCCGAGACGCCCGGGAACGACCGCCCGTCGAGGACGAATCGTTGACGGAAGTCTTGACAACCCTATTGGTCTGGACCAGTTTTACGCCCAGCGGGGGTCGCCGTCTCCGGTCCACCTCCTCCTCGCGTCCCCCGCTCCCACCCCCCACGCACCTCTTCGGTTCCTCCACCCCCACCCCCCACACTTCTGGAGGCAGTACGTGGAACCCACCAGACGCACGCGCAGATGGCTCGGCGGAGCACTGGCGCTCGCCGTCGGCGCCGGCCTCACCGTCCTCGGCTCCGCAGGACCGGCCATGGCCGCCGACGTCAACAACGCGAAGAACGCAGGATTCGAGTCGGGCCTCGCCAACTGGTCCTGTTCCGGCGGCAGCGGCGCGAACACGTCCACCCCCGTCCGCACCGGCGCTTCGGCCCTCAAGGCCACCCCCGCCGGCCAGGACAAGGCCCAGTGCAGCCAGACCGTGGCCGTGAAACCCAACTCGACGTACACGCTGAGCGCCCACGTCCAGGGCAGCTACGTCTACCTGGGCGCCACCGGCACCGGCACCACGGACGTCTCCACCTGGTCGCCCGGCAGCACCGGCTGGAGCCAGCTCTCCACCACCTTCCGCACCGGCGCCAGCACCACGTCCGTGACGATCTACACCCACGGCTGGTTCGGCCAGAGCGCGTACTACGTGGACGACGTCAGCGTCTTCGGTCCCGACGGGGGCGGCGGCAACGACCCCGACCCGGTCGTGCCCAACCCGCCCACCGGGCTGGCCGCAGGCACCACCACCGCCTCGACGGTCCCGCTGAGCTGGGCCGCGGCGACCGGCGCGACCGGCTACAACGTCTACCGGGACGGCGTGAAGGTCTCCTCGGTGACCGGCACCTCGACGACCGTGACGGGGCTCGCGGCGAACACCTCGTACAGCTTCGAGGTCACCGCCACGAACGCGGTCGGCGAGTCCGCGAAGTCCACCGCGGTCGCCGCCCGCACCAAGGACGGCGGCTCCAACCCGAACCCGGTGGTGCCCAAGCACGCGGTGACGGGCTACTGGCAGAACTTCAACAACGGCGCGACCGTGCAGAAGCTGCGCGACGTCAGCCCGCAGTACGACATCATCGCGGTCGCCTTCGCGGACGCCACCACCACTCCGGGCCAGCTGACCTTCAACCTGAGCCCGGCGCTCGGCTACGCCAACGTCGACGAGTTCAAGGCGGACGTGGCGGCGAAGAAGGCCGCGGGCAAGTCGGTCATCATCTCCGTCGGCGGTGAGATCGGCAACGTCACCGTCAACAGCGACGCCTCCGCGACGGCCTTCGCCAACAGCGCGTACGCCCTGATGCAGGAGTACGGCTTCACCGGCGTCGACATCGACCTGGAGCACGGCATCAACTCCACGTACCTCACCAAGGCGATCCGGCAGCTGTCGGCCAAGGCGGGGACGAACATGGTGCTGACGATGGCGCCGCAGACCCTCGACATGCAGTCGACCGGGACCGAGTACTTCAAGCTGGCGACGGCGGTCAAGGACATCCTCACCGTCGTGAACACGCAGTACTACAACAGCGGTGCGATGCTCGGCTGCGACGGCAAGGTGTACTCGCAGGGCTCGGTGGACTTCCTCACCGCGCTCGCCTGCATCCAGCTGGAAGGCGGCCTCGACCCGTCCCAGGTGGGCATCGGGGTGCCGGCCTCCACCCGTGGCGCCGGCAGCGGCTACGTCTCCCCGTCGGTCGTGACCGCGGCGCTCGACTGCCTCGCCAAGGGCACGAGCTGCGGCAACTTCAAGCCGACGAAGACCTACCCGGGCCTGCGCGGCGCGATGACCTGGTCCATCAACTGGGACGCGGCATCGGGCAACGCCTGGTCCAACGTCGTCGGACCGCACGTCCACAACCTGCCGTAGGCCCTCCGGGCCGGGCGCCAGGAGACATGGCCGCCGTTTCCCTGCGGGCGCGTCGGTCTCCACCGGCCGGTGGTGGGCTTGTCGCGCAGTTCCGCCCCCTGTGCCCTGAGGGCACGGGAGGTACCCCCAGCGCCCCTGTTTCGCTGACCCCGTCATTCGCCTGCGGGCCGGGCGAAGGTTTTTAGGGGCGCGGGGAACTGCGCGAACAACCACGCACGGTCCGCGGACGCCGCACCACAGCCCGCCGCACGGCGAAACCGCGCCATCGCGAACCCGTCGTACGCATTGCCCCACCAACCCCACGCCCGGGGCCGTACGACACCCAGCAGCGCCACCGATCTGTCCCGGTGGCGCTGTTGCGCGTTCGCCGTCGAACACCGTATTGACCGGAGCATGTCAGGGCTCCACCATGTGCGGTGCTGGCACCCCCACCCTCACCTCCAGGAGACAGCATGGGACTTCGCACCCGCGGCAGGGGCCGGGGCGCGCGGACGGCGGCGCTCACCGCGCTGCTGGCCCTCGCGCTCACCGCGCCCTTCACCGCCAACGCGGCACCACCGAACCCGTCAGACGCGTCGGACGCGCGCACGGCGGCGGCCGTCGAGGCCGCCGAACGCATCACCCAGTACGAGGTCAAGGACGTCACCGGAGTCGCCGAGCGCACCCGGCTCGCCGCCACCGGGGTCTCCATCGACGAGGTCGACGCCCGCGCGGTCGTCGTCAGCGCCGACGCCGCCCAGGCGAAGCGGCTGCGGGCGCTGGGGTACGAGCTGGCCGCGCTGCCCGGGCCCCCGGCCCGCGGCGCGGGCACCGACGCCGATGTCCGCCCGCTGGACTTCCCGCCCGCCGACTCCCGCTACCACAACTACGCGGAGATGATGGCGGCGATAGACCAGCGCATCGCGGCGCACCCCACGATCATGAACAAGCGGGTCATCGGCAAGACCCACCAGGGCCGCGACATCGTGGCGATCAAGGTCAGCGACAACGTCGGCGTCGACGAGAACGAGCCCGAGGTCCTCTTCACCGCGCAGCAGCACGCGCGCGAGCACCTGACCGTCGAGATGGCCCTGTACCTGCTGCGCGAACTCGGCGACGACTACGGCACGGACTCCCGGATCACCAACGCCGTCAACGGCCGCGAGATCTGGATCGTGCCCTCCCTCAACCCGGACGGCAGCGAGTACGACATCGCCTCCGGCTCGTACCGCAGCTGGCGCAAGAACCGGCAGCCCAACACCGGCTCGACCGCCGTCGGCACCGACCTCAACCGCAACTGGAACTTCCGCTGGGGCTGCTGCGGCGGCTCCTCCACCAACCCCGGCTCCGACACCTACCGCGGCCGGGCCGCCGAGTCCGCGCCCGAGGTGAAGGTGGTCGCCGACTTCGTGCGCAGCCGGGTCGTGGGCGGCAAGCAGCAGATCACCGCCGGCATCGACTTCCACACCTACAGCGAGCTGGTGCTGTGGCCGTACGGCTACACCACCGCGGACACCGCGCCCGGCATGACGCAGGACGACCGCAACGCCTTCGCCGCGATCGGCCGGAAGATGGCCGCCAGCAACGGCTTCACCCCACAGCAGTCCAGCGACCTGTACGTCACCGACGGGTCCATCGACGACTGGCTGTGGGGCAACCAGAAGATCTTCGGCTACACCTTCGAGCTGTATCCGACCGGCTTCGGAGGCGGCGGCTTCTACCCGCCGGACGAGGTGATCGAGCGCGAGACCAGCCGCAACCGGGACGCGGTGCTGCAACTGCTGGAGAACGCCGACTGCATGTACCGCTCCATCGGCAAGGAGGCGCAGTACTGCTCCTGAGACGGCGGTGACACACCCGAAGTGAGCCGACGCAAGACGACGTGAGAAGACACACGTCCGGCGCGCGGCCCGGAGACGGGCCGCGCGCCGCCGCACGGAGACACGGTGCGTTAGTGGTGGTATCGCCGCTGTGATGAAGCCACCGACGGCCGAAACGCCGATGATCGGCCCGCCCCCGCGCCCCCGGGGCCCGTCGCTCCGGGCTCCGGGCGACCGAGGTTGTCCTTTGATGTCGCTGGTGGAGCCGTCATCTGTTCTATAAGGTCCCGGGAGTTGAGCAATTCCGCACGCGTCTCCCCGTGCCCGAGGAGCAGTTGATGGCCGTCATCGGCGTCGCCTCAGTCGCCGCCCTCTTCATCTGCGCCGCTTTGGTGGCGATGCTGGTCCACCGGGCACGAGCCCGGCGCGCCGGCGCGCACGCCGCCCAACTGGCCGCAGAAGCCGAGCGGTTCGCCGAGCAGTCCGTTCCCGCGCTGCTCGCCGCCGTACGACAGGGGGCACCCGCGCTCGCGGCGCTCTCCTCCGTACCCGCCCCGGCGAACCCGGCGTACCAGCGCGCGCTGCGCGCCGTCGCCGAGGAGGCGGAGCACATCGAGCGCCGGCGGGCAGCCGCCGCGCGGGAGGCGTCGCTGGGCGAGAAGCGGCGCGCAGCGGCGATGGCCGCGTGCGCGAACGCCGCCGGCCGCATGCAGGCCATGACCACCGGCATGCTCGCGGACCTGCGGGAGATGGAGCACCGGCACGACGACGAGGACGTCCTCGCCGACCTGCTGCACCTGGACCACCGCACCGCGCAGGCCGGCCGGTTGGCCGACAGCATCGCCGTGCTGAGCGGCGCCCGCTCGGGCCGGCGCTGGGCCAAGCCCATCCCGATGGAGTCGATCCTGCGCGGCGCCATGGGCCGGGTCGCGGGCTACCAGCGCATCCGGCTGCGTTCCGTGGCGGACATCGCCGTCGCGGGCCACGCGGCGGAGGGCGTGATGCACGTGCTGGCCGAACTCCTCGACAACGCCTGCAACTTCTCCCCGCCGACCACCGACGTCCACGGCTACGTGGCGGAGGTGCCGGCCGGCGCGGTGATCACCGTCGAGGACAGCGGGCTCGTGATGAGCGACACCGCGCTGCGCCGCGCGGAGCGCGCGGTGTCCGGCGAGGCCGGTGACCTGTCGACGCTCGCCGGCACCCGACTCGGGCTCGCCGTGGTGGGCCGGCTGGCGAAGAAGCACGGACTCACGGTCTCCTTCCGCCCGTCCGCGATCGGCGGCACCGGCGTGGTCGTGATGATCCCGCAGGAGCTGATCACCCGCAGCAGGCCCGAGGAGCCGCAGCCGGCGGCGCTGCGGCGCCCGCTGGTGGCCGCCGGCGGCCCCGCCCCCGCGGACCGTGACCCCGACCGTGCCCCCGGCCGCGGACGCGACCACGGCGCCGAGCACGACCTCGACCGCGGCCCGGGCCGCGGCGCCGAGCACGACCGAGCGGACTTCGCCCGCCCCTCGACGGCCGGCGCGCTGCCCAAGCGGCGCCGCGGCCGTACGCTGGCGGCGACCCACCCCGAAGGACTGCCCACCTCCGCCGTACCGCGGCAGCCCGACCCGACCTCCGGGACGGCCCGTCCGCGCTCCGCGGGCGCCGGCGCCCGGTTCGGCGCCTTCCGTCGGGCCGTCACCGGCCAGGACGACAGCACCGCCGCCGAAGGTGCCGCCGACCGGGGCACCTCGCAGACACCCCCCGTAAGCACTGCATCTCCCCTCTCGGAGGACGACCGATGACCGCATCCGCCACCGGTGCTACTGGCCTCGGCTGGCTGCTGGAAGGACTCCTGGAGCGCACGCCCGGCGCCCGGCACGCGCTGGTGCTGTCCCGGGACGGCCTCAAGCTCTGCCACACCGCCGGGTTGAGCGAGGACCGGGCCGACCAGCTCTCCGCGATATCCGCCGGCATCCAGAGCCTTTCGCACGGCGCGTCCGTGGAGTTCGGCGACGGCTCCGGCGGCGTGCGCCAGTCGATGACCGAGTTCTACGGCGGCATCCTGTTCATCGCGGAGGCCGGCGCCGGCAGTCACGTGGCCGTGGTGGCCGCCGAGGACGCCGACGCGGGCCTGGTCGGCCACAACATGCTGGAGCTGGTCGAGCAGTTGGGCGAGCACCTGAGCACGCCGCCCCGCTCCGGCGCCGGTTCGAGCGCTGCGGGATGAGCGGCATGGGCCGTTTCTTCCGGGACGAGGGCCCGGATCGCCTGTACACGCTGACCGGGGGCCGCAGCCGGCCCAGCCGGGACGACTTCGACCTCGTCACCCTGGTCGTGGGCGAGTGCGAGCCGGCCCGCGGGATGCAGTCCGAGCACGCCGCGATCCTGCGGCTGTGCCGGCTGCCGGTGGCCGTCGTGGAGATCGCGGCGGAGCTGCGGTTACCGGTGAGCATCACCAAGATCCTGCTGTCCGATCTGCTGGATGCGGGCCGGATCACCGTCCGCCATCCGCGGACCGCCGCGTCCTCCTCGCGGCTCCCCGACCACGCGACCTTGGAGAAGGTGCTCGTTGGACTCCGGCAACTCTGACCGCGCCGAGCCGCGCCAGGCGTCCCGTACCCCCCTGAGCCGTACGGCGGACAACGGGCTGAAGATCGTCATCGTCGGTGGCTTCGGGGTGGGCAAGACCACGTTGGTGCGCTCGGTCAGCGACATCAGGCCGCTGAACACCGAGGAGACGATGACCCAGGCCAGCCAGTACGTCGACGACCTGCGGGCGGTGCCGGACAAGTCCGCCACCACGGTCGCCTTCGACTTCGGCCGGATCAGCCTGGACGACCGGACGGTGCTGTACCTGTTCGGCGCGCCCGGGCAGGAGCGCTTCTGGTTCCTGTGGGACCGGCTCTTCAGCGGCACGCTGGGCGCGGTGGTGCTGGTGGACGACCGTCGGCTCGCGGACTCCTGGTACGCCATCGACCGGTTGGAGCACCACGGGACCCCGTTCATCGTGGCCCGCAACGACTTCGGCGGCCCGCCGCACTCCGCCGACCGGATCAGGGAGGCCCTGGACCTCGATCCGCACGTGCCGCTGGTCGACTGCGACGCCCGCTCGCGCGAGTCCAGCAAGAGCGTGCTCATCTCCCTGGTCCAGCACCTGCAAGCACTCGTCGGCACTTCGGAGACGGCCTTATGACCACCCCAGAACCCGCTTCTGACGGCGGCTGCCCGGTGCGCTCCGGCGACCGCGCCGGCGCCGTGCCGCTCAGCGGCCCCCGCTTCCACACCGACCCGCACCAGCTCTACCGCGAGATGCGCCGGGAGCACGGCCCGGTGGTCCCGGTCGAGCTGCCCGGCGGCTTCCCCGCCTGGCTGGTGATCGGCTACAGCGAGATGCACCAGGTCACCAGCGACCCGGAGCTGTTCCCGCGCGACGTGAGCCTGTGGAACCAGTGGGAGAAGGTGCCGGCGGACTGGCCGCTGCGGCCGATGATCGGGCAGCCCATGCCGTCGATCTACTTCACCGCCGGCGAGGCGCACCGCCGCCACGCCACCTTGGTCGGCGCGGCGCTGGAGGAGGTCGACCCGGTCGAGCTGCGCGGGCTCTGCGAAGAGCTGGCGGACCGGCTGATCGACTCCTTCTGCGGGCGCGGCGAGGCCGAGTTGCTGGCGGAGTTCGCCAAGCCGCTGCCGGTGCTGGCGCTGGCCCGGATCGTCGGCTTCTCGGACGAGGAGGGCGCCGTACTGGCCCGGGTGCTGGGCGAGTTGGCGGACGGCGGCGAGGGCGCGCAGCAGGCGTACCTGGCGTACATGGAGCAGATGCAGCGGCTGGTGAAGGCCAAGCGCGCCGAGCCCGGTGACGACGTGGTGTCCTGGATGCTGGCCAACGGCGAGGGCTTCACGGACGAAGAGGTCATGCTCAACGTCAAGGACGTGACGGCCGCCGGGTTCCTGCCGACCGCGGACTGGATCGGCAACACGATCCGGTTGATGCTCACCGACGACCGGTTCGCCGCGGCGCTCGGCGGCGGTCGGCACAGCATCGGGCAGGCGATGAACGAGGTGCTGTGGGAGGACACCCCGACGCAGATCCTGGCGGGGCGGTGGGCGGCCCGGGACACCTTCCTGAGCGGCCGGCAGATCCGCTCCGGCGACATGTTGCTGCTCGGGCTGGCCGCGGCCAACGCGGATCCGTTGATCCAGCAGCAGTTCGCGCCGTCGCAGGGCGGCAACAGCGCGCACTTCTCCTTCAGCCACGGGGAGTACCGCTGCCCCTTCCCGGCACAGGAAATCGCTGAAATCATCGCCCGGACGGGCATCGAGGTGATGCTGGACCGACTGCCCGACCTCGATCTCGCGGTGCCCGCACGGACCTTGGTGCGGCGTCCGTCGTCCTTCCTGCGGGGGATGACGGCCGTGCCCGTCCGCTTCACGCCGATTCCCCCGACAGGAGACCGCCCGTGAGCCCAGCCCGCGCCGCCCTGGCGCCCGCCGTCGTCCTCGACCCCCTGGTGCGCGACCTGGCCGGGGAGACCGCGCGGCTGTGCGCGGAGGGTCCCTTCGTCCGGATCGACCTGCTGGGCGCACCCGCCTGGACGGTCACCCGGCACGCCGTCGCCCGGCGGCTGCTGACGGATCCGCGGCTGGTCAAGGACATCAACGCGTGGGGGCTGTGGCAGTCGGGGGCGGTGACCCGGGAGTGGCCGCTGATCGCGATGGTGGACCCGGGGCGTTCGATGTTCACCGAGGACGGCGAGGAGCACCGGCGGCTGCGGGCGAAGACGGCGCAGGCGATCACCCCGCGGCGGCTGGACGCGCTGCGGCCGGTGGTGGAGCGGCTGACCGAGCAGCTGCTGGCGGACGTGGCGGCCGGCGCGCTCGCCGCGGAGGAGCGCGGCGAGGGCGCCCGGGTGGACCTCAAGACCGCGTTCGCGCAGCCCCTGCCGATGGGGGTCGTCTGTACGCTGATGGGCGTGCCGGAGGACACCATCCCGCACCAGATGCAGTTGTGGAAACGTTTCTTCTCACTGACGACGCCCCAGGACGAACGCCTCGCTGCGCACCGCGAGTTGTGGGACCTCTTCCGGGCGCTGGTACGGGAGAAGACCGAGCGCCCCACCGACGACCTCACCAGCGCGCTGATCCTCGCGGAGGACGGCGGGGCGCGGCTGACGGAGGACGAGGTGGTGGGCAACCTCACCGCGATGATCGGGGCGGGCCACGAGACCACGGTCGGCCTGATCCTCAACGCGGTCCGCGGACTGCTGACCCACCCCGACCAGTTGGCGCTGGTGCTGGGCGGCGAGGTGTCGTGGGAGACGGTGGTCGAGGAGACCCTGCGGTGGGATCCGCCGGTCACGCACCTGCTGATGCGCTTCGCGACGGAGGACGTCGAGGTCGACGGCTTCGTCATCGAGAAGGGCGAGTCGCTCGTCGTCTCGTACCGGGCGATCGGCCGGGACGCCGAGCGGCACGGCGCGGACGCGGACGCGTTCGATGTGACGCGTCAGGCCCCGAACCGTCACATGACCTTCGGCCACGGCCCGCACATCTGCCCGGGCGCGGCGTTGTCCCGCCTGGAGGCGACGGTAGCCCTCCCCGCGATCTTCGCCCGCTTCCCGGGGTTGCGGCTCGCGGTCCCCGCGGATGAGCTGCGCAACCTGCCCGTACTCACCCAGAACGACCTGGAGTCCTTCCCGGTCCTTCTGCACGCCTGAACGCGAGCGCCGTTCCCCTGCGGGCGGATGTGTCCCTGCGGGTGCGTCGTGGTTGTTCGCGCAGTTCCCCGCGCCCCTGATGCGCTGGCCCCGCCATTTGTCTGCGGGCCAGAAGGAGGGGCTCAGGGGCGCTGGGGGTACCACCCGTGCCCTCAGGGCACAGGGGGCGGAACTGCGCGACAAGCCACAGACGGCCTGCACAAGGCCACCGCACCCGCAGGGTTCCGGCGAGGTCGTGAGGGGGCGCGGTGGCTCCGCGCCCCCTCACGCGGGGTCGCTACAAGAAGAGGCTGATGATCGCGGCGACCGCGAAGCCGACGACCGACAGCACGCACTCCAGGACCGTCCACGACTTCAGCGTGTCCCGCTCCGAGATGCCGAAGTACTTCGCGACGATCCAGAAACCACCGTCGTTGACGTGCGACGCGAAGATGGAGCCCGCCGAGATCGCCATGATCACCAGCGCCAGGAACGGCTGCGAGTGGTCGCCGCTCTCCACCAGCGGCAGCACGATGCCCGCGGTGGTCACGATCGCGACCGTCGCCGATCCCTGCGCCACCCGCAGCACCAGCGAGATCAGGTACGCGAGGACGATCAGGGGCAGGCCGACGTCCTCGAAGGTGTCGGAGAGCGCCTGGGCGACCCCGCTCGCCTTGAGGACCGCACCGAAGACCCCGCCCGCACCGACGACGAGCAGGATGTTGCCGACCGGCTTCAGCGAGGAGGTGGAGACCTGCTCCAGGGACTTGCGGGACCAGCCGCGCCGGATGCCCAGCAGGTAGTACGCCATGAACAGGGCGATGGTCAGCGCCACGAACGGGTTGCCGAAGAACTCGACCACCGAGCGGAAGGTGGACTCGTCCAGGGCGATCGAGGAGAACGTGGCGGCGAGGATGAGCACCAGCGGCGTACCGATGATCAGCAGCACGGTGGCGAGCGAGACCGGCTTCTCCGGACCGGCCTTGCCGTCCGCCGCGCGCTCCGCGGCGACGGTGGCCTTGGCCTCCTCCGCCGCCTCCAGCATGTCCTGCGGCACCTCGACGTAGATGCGCTTGCCGATCCAGTCGGAGAAGACCCAGGCCGCGGCGACCGCGGGCAGGCCGACGACGACGCCCATCAGGATGACCCAGCCGAGCGAGACGTCCAGCAGGCCGGCCGCGGCGACCGGTCCGGGGTGCGGCGGCAGGAAGGCGTGGGTCATCGACAGACCCGCCAGCAGCGGCATCGCGTAGAGGAGGATCGACTTCCCGGAGCGCTTGGCCGCGGCGTACACGATCGGCGCGAGCACGAAGATGCCGACGTCGAAGAAGACCGGGATGCCGAAGATCAGACCGGTCAGACCCATGGCGAGCGGTGCGCGCTTCTCCCCGAAGAGGCCGAGGAGTCGCTTGCTGAGCACCTCGGCGCCGCCGGAGACCTCCAGGATGGCGCCGAGCATGGTGCCGAGGCCGATGATGATCGCGACGTGGCCGAGGATGCCACCCATGCCGGTCTCGATGACCGAGGTGGCGGCGGACCGCTGGATGGTGCCGAAGAGTTCGGTGACGGAGAGTCCGGCGGCGAGGCCGACGGCTATGGAGACGGCGAGCAGCGCGACGAACGGCTGGAGCCGGATCTTGATGATCAGGACGAGCAGCAGCACGATGCCGAGCGCGGCGACGGTCAGCAGGCCCGCGGTGCCGTCGATGAGGAGGAGCAGTCCTCCGGTGTGGGGTGGCGCCTCGGGTGCGGGCGCCGATGCGGCGAGAGAGGTGAACACGACAAACCCTTACGTCGGTGGAGGGGTTTTGGGTGTGGTGGGGCACGGCAGGGCGCTCCGCGGCGGGGCGCCGTGCCGTACGGGGTGGTGCTGTGGGGGTGGGGCAAAGCTTGTTTCTGGGTCGAGATGCGGGGTGGAGAAGGTCCGCGGGCCGTTCAGGGGGCGACCCGCGGACCGGTTCGTGGTGGTGGTGCCGGTCAGCCGAGTACGGCGAGGGCGTCGATCTCGATGAGCAGGCCGGGCGGCAGTCCGACGTACACGGTGGTACGGGCCGCGGCGGGGGCCTTGAGGCCCTGCTCCTCGAAGTACGCGTTGTAGATCTCGTTCATCTCGGCGAAGTGGTTCACGTCGGTCAGGTAGACGCGCATCATCATCACGTCGTCCCAGCTCGCGCCGCCCTCTTCGAGGACCGCCTTGACGTTGGCGAAGGTCTGGAGGGTCTGCTCGCGCAGGGTGGGGCCGGCGGGCGTCGGCGACTGGCCCTCGACGGCCGGCAGGAAGCCGACCTGCCCGGCGACCTGGAGGATGTTGCCCTTCTTGACGCCGTGCGAGAACTTCGCGGGCGGTGCGGTGTGGGTGGCGGGGACGATCGCGGTCTTCTCGGTCATCTTCTTCTTCGGTTCCTTCGCGAGGGTGGCTGGCGGGTGGTTCGGATGCGGGTTCGGGGACGGGCGGGGGCGTCAGTGCGGGGTGACCGCCCCCGAGTACTCCCGGCTGATCGCGTCGGCGGTGCGCCGCACGAGCGGGAGCAGCGTGAGGAGTTCGTCGGCGGTGACGACCACGTTCGGTGCGGAGACCGACATCGCGGCCACCACCTTGCCGTCGGCGCCGCGGATGGGGGCGCCGATGCAGTTGATGGACTCCTCGTGTCCGCCGAGGTCGGTGGCCCAGCCCTGTTCGCGCACGATCGCCAGCTCCTTGAGGAAGGCGGCGGCGTTCGGCGTCGAACGGGAGGTGTAGAGGGGGTAGTCGAGCTTCTCGGCGATGATCCGCCGTTCGGTCTCGCTCAGGTCGGCGAGCAGCAGCTTGGCCACCGCGGCGACGGTGATCGCGACCGGCTTGCCGATCCGGGAGTACATCCGGACCGGGTAGCGGCTCTCCACCTTGTCGATGTAGAGCACCTCGCTCTCCTCGTACACGGCGAGGTGGACGGTGTGCCCGATCTGTTCGTTGAGGGTGACGAGGTGGGAGTGGGCGACCTCGCGCACGTCCAGGTTCTCGATCGCCTCCTGGGCGAGCGCGAAGAGCCGGGCGCCCAGCCGGTAGCGCTGGTCCTGCTGTCGGAAGACCAGTCCGTGGTCGTGGAGGGTACGCAGCAGCCGCAGCGCGGTGGACTTGTGGACGTCGAGGCGCTGCGCGACCTGTCCGAGGTCGGCGGGGCCTTGCGCGAGCAGCGGAAGGATGCTGAGCGCGCGGTCGACGGTCTGGCTCATGGCGTACGTACCTCCTCATCCTCGGCTGAGGTCCAGCCGGGGCCGAGACGCAGTCTCCCCCAGGCCGCGTCGTCCAGTGCTACCAGGCGATCGGCCCGCTCGGTCGCGGGCGGTGTGCCCAGGTCCTCCGCCACGGTGAGCACGGCGGCGGCGGTCAGGTGGCCGTGGCGGAGCCGCTCGCGCAGCGGCAGTCCGCGCAGGGCCGCGGAGAGGTAGCCGGCGGCGAAGGCGTCGCCCGCGCCGACGGCGGCGACGACCTCCACGCTCGGCGCGGGCACGAAGACGACCTCGTCGACGGGGGCCGGTGCGGCGCCGCCTCCTCCGGCGTCCTCGCGGGCGAAGGCCGTCGCGCCGGCCGCGCCCTGCTTGACCACCAGCACCGCCGGCTCGGGCAGCGCGGCGCGGATCGCGGCGGGCCCGCTGATGCCCCAGGCGGCTTCGGCCTCGTCCTCGCCGACGAAGACGAGGTCGGCGCCGCGGGCGAGGTCGAGCAGGACCTCCGGGCCTTCGGCGCCGGACCACAACCGGGGCCGGTGGTTGACGTCGAAGGAGATCAGCGGCCGGTCCGCGCGGGGCCGCAGCAGATGGCGCAGCAGCGCGAGGCAGTCGGCGGAGAGGGCGGCGGTGATGCCGGTGAGGTGGAGCACCTTGCCGCCGCTGACGCGGGCGTCCGCGACGGTGTCGGGCGACATCGCGGAGGCGGCGGAGCCGGCGCGGTAGTAGACCACCTCGTGGCCGTCGGCGGCGCGGTCGGCCGCGGTGCGGAAGTAGACGCCGGTGGGGCGGGAGCCGTCGCGGGTGACGGCGGAGGTGTCGACGCCGTAGCCGGAGATCGTCTCCACGAGGTGGTCGCCGAAGCCGTCCGTGCCGACCCGGCTGACCCAGCGGGTGCGGTGGCCGGCCGCGGCCAGCACGCAGGCCACGTTGGACTCGGCGCCGCCGATGGCGCGGGTGAAGGACGGGACGTCGGCGAGGCGCCCGGGGCGGGAGGGCAGGAACGTGACCATGGACTCGCCGAGGCAGATCACGTCCGTGACCGCCTTGGTGACGTCCGCGATGGGCGGTACGTCGGGTCCGTTCACGCTGCTCACCCTGGGGCTCCTCGCGGTGTCTGGGGCCGCCGGATCCATTGACCCGACGCTCGGCCGGATGTTAGACAGCACCGAGCGATATACGCAATGGTCGTTGCAGACAATGCAACGCAGGAACCGAGGAGGCGTCCATGCCCGCCGATCAGCTGGGCCAACTCCGCCACGAACGGGTCGACCACCGCTTCAAGGCGCTGCCGCCCGACGCGGACGGACTGACCGTTGCCGAATTGGCGGCCGAGCGGCGCTCCCTCTTCACCGGCGGCTTCACCACTCCCGTCCTCGCGCTCTCCGCCGAGTCCGTCGAGCACAACCTCGACCTCCTCCAGACCTACTCCGAGCGCCACGGCCTCGCCTTCGCCCCGCATGGCAAGACCTCCATGTCGCCCCAGCTCTTCACCCGCCAGCTGGAGCGCGGCGCCTGGGGCATCACCGCCGCCGTCCCGCACCAGGCCCGCGTCTACCGGGCCCACGGCATCCAGCGGATCTTCCTCGCCAACGAGATCGTGGACGCCGCCGCCCTGCGTTGGCTCGCCGGCGAACTCAACCGCGACCCCGACTTCCGCTTCATCGCCTACGTGGACTCCGTGCGCGGCGTCGAGCTGATGGACCAGGCCCTCACCGCCGCCGGCGCCACCCGCCCGGTCGACGTCGTCGTGGAGCTGGGCGCCGGCGACGGCGCCCGCACCGGAGCCCGTACGGAGGCCGAGTGCGCCGCCGTCGCCGACGCGGTCGCCGCCGTCACCACGCTGCGGCTGGTCGGCGTCTGCGGCTACGAGGGCGAGGTGCCGGACGCCGACGGCGACAAGGTCCGCGCCTGGCTGCGCCGACTGGTCGCGCTGACGGCCGACTTCGACGCCGCCGGCCGCTTCGCCGACAGCGACGACGTGGTGATCAGCGCCGGCGGCAGCGCCTGGTTCGACGCCGTCGCCGACGTCTTCGCCGAGGTCCCGACCCTGTCCCGGCCGGTCCTGAAGCTGCTGCGCTCCGGCGCGTACGTCTCGCACGACGACGGCCACTACCGCCATCTGACCCCCTTCAACCGGGTCCCCGAGGAGGGCGCGCTCCAGCCCGCGCTGCGGCTGTGGGCCCAGGTCGTCTCCCGCCCCGGTCCCACGCAGGCGTTCCTCAACGCGGGCAAGCGGGACGCGGCGTACGACCTGGACCTGCCCGAGGCGCAGGTGGTGCGGGACGCCCGCACCGGCGAGATCCGCCCCGCCACCGGCATCGAGGTCAGCGGCCTGTCCGACCAGCACGGCTGGGTGCGCACCGCACCGGACGTCGACCTGGAAGTGGGCGACTGGATCGGCATGGGCCTGTCCCACCCCTGCACGGCCTTCGACAAGTGGCAGCTCATCCCGCTCGTCGAGGCGGACGGCACGGTCATCGACTACATCCGCACCTTCTTCTGAGACAGGCGGCACCGACATGGACCTCCTCATCCGGGACACGCGCGTCATCGACGGCAGCGGCGCCGCCTCCTACCGGGCCGACGTGCACGTGCGGGACGGCCGGATCGCCGCGATCCGGCGCGAGGGCGACCCCGCGCCGGACCTCGCGCCCGCCACCCGCACCATCGACGCCGCCGGGCTGGCCCTCGCGCCCGGCTTCATCGACATGCACGCCCACAGCGACCTCGCCCTGCTGCGCGACCCCGGGCACGAGGCGAAGGTCGCCCAGGGCGTCACCCTCGAAGTCCTCGGCCAGGACGGCCTGTCGTACGCCCCGGTCGACGACCGCACCCTGGAGGGCGTGCGCCGCAGCATCGCCGGCTGGAACGGCGGCGGACCTGATGGCGACCCGGCCGACTCGGTCGACTTCGACTGGCGCACCGTCGGCGAGTACCTGGACCGCCTCGACCGGGGCATCGCGGTGAACGCCGCCTACCTCGTCCCCCAGGGCACGGTGCGGATGTACGCGGTGGGCTGGGACGACCGCCCGGCCACCGACGCCGAGCTGACCCGGATGAAGCAGCTCGTCGCCGAGGGCCTGGAACAGGGCGCCGTCGGCATGTCGTCCGGGCTGACCTACACCCCCGGGATGTACGCGCCGGCCGCCGAGCTGACCGAGCTGTGCCGGGTGGTGGCCCGGTACGACGGCTACTACTGCCCGCACCACCGCTCCTACGGCGCGGGTGCGCTCCAGGCGTACGAGGAGATGGTCCAGCTCACCCGGGAGGCCGGCTGCGCCCTCCACCTCGCCCACGCCACCATGAACTTCGGAGTGAACAAGGGCAAGGCTGGCGATCTGCTGGCGCTGCTGGACGCGGCGCTGGCGGAGGGCGCCGACATCTCGCTGGACACGTATCCGTACACCCCCGGCTCCACCACCCTGGTGGCGACCCTGCCGAGCTGGGCGAGCGAGGGCGGCCCCGACGCGCTGCTGGCCCGGCTCGCGGACGACGAGACGGCCGAGAAGATCCGCCACCACCTGGAGGAGATCGGCTCCGACGGCTGCCACGGCGTGCCGATGGAGTGGGAGACCATCGAGATCTCCGGCGTGGGCCGGCCGGAGCTCACCTCGTACGTCGGCCGGACCATCGAGCAGTCGGCGAAGGACCGCGGCGAGACCCCCTGGGTCACCGCCCGCCGGCTGCTGATCGACGACCGGCTCAGCTCCACGATCCTCCAGCACGTCGGCCACGAGGAGAACGTCCGGACGATCATGCGCCACCGGGTCCACACCGGCGGCAGCGACGGCATCCTCCAGGGCGCCAAGCCGCATCCGCGCGCGTACGGCACCTTCCCGCACTACCTGGGCCGTTACGCCCGCGAGTTGGGGATCCTCTCGCTGGAGGAGACCGTCGCCCACCTCACCTCCCGGCCGGCCGCCCGACTGCGGCTCCCGGACCGGGGCCTGGTGCGCGAGGGCTACCGCGCGGACCTGGTGCTCTTCGACCCGGCGACGGTCGCCGCCGGCTCCACCTTCGACGCCCCGCGCACCCTGCCCACGGGCATTCCGTACGTCCTGGTCGACGGACGGTTCGCGATGTACGACGGGGTGCGCACGGACGTCCTGGCCGGCCGGTCCGTCCGGCGCACCCCGCGCGCCTGAGCGCCGGTCGGTCAGCGCGGCAGCAGTCCGCCGGCGAGGTCCGTGACGGGCGCGAGCACGCCGCCGGGCGGCGGCTTGAGCATGTTGCGGTCGACCTCGCCCGCGCTGTGACCGCCGGCGGTGGCCGTCGGTCCGGCGGGGGCGGCGTGCGCGCTCGCGCCCGCGCCGCCCAGGGCCGCCAGTGCCAGGGCGCACACGACGGCGGCCCTCCTACGGTTCTGCTGCTTCTGGTTCTCCATGCCCGGGCAACGGCCGGGCCCCGCACGGGGTCACGGCCCGCCGTCCACTCGCACAGACGATCAGTTCGCCGATGATCCGTTACCACCTACGGGGTATCGCGTTGTCAACGTGAAGGTCGCAAACTATGCGGCCGATGTCCTGTATGTGCAAGGAGAACTTGATGTCGCGTATCGCGAAGGCCGCTGCCGTCGTCGCCGGTTCCGGCGCCGTCCTGGTCGGCGGCGCCGGCCTGGCCGTTGCGGACGCCGGAGCGCACGGTGCCGCCGCCAACTCCCCCGGCGTCCTGTCGGGCAACGTCGTCCAGGTGCCCGTCAACATCCCGGTGAACGTCTGCGGCAACACCATCGACGTGATCGGGCTGCTGAACCCCGCGTTCGGCAACACCTGCGTGAACGGTGGCGGTCACGGCGCCTACTGAGCCGACCCGCACCGAGGGCCTGCCCTTTCGACCCGCTCGGGTCGAAAGGGCAGGCCCTCGGCCTGTGTACGGGGTCGGATCCGCTACGCGTAGCGGTACCAGCGCGCGTGGTCCAGCAGCGCTGCGGGCGCGTCGCCCCACGGCGGCAGCGCTTCCTCCAGCGCGAACACCCGGCCGTGCTGCGGATCCCCCGACGGCAGCGGGGTGCGCGGCAGATAGCCGGCGCGCGGGTGCGCCTGCTGCCAGCGTGCCCACAGCAGGTCGACGTAGGCGTGGTGCAGCCAGAACACGGGGTCGTTGGGCGAGGTGGCGCCCAGCATCAGCCCGCCGACCCAGCGGTGCACCCGGTTGTGCATCCGCCAGCGGTCGGGGGTGCCGGCGGCCCACCCCTCCATGGCGTTGCGGAGCCCGCGGCCCGTGGTGGAGTCCCAGGGCTGCGCGTCGTACTGCGTCTCCTTCAGCGCCCGGGCCACGTCGTCCCGCGTCGGCAGGGACAGCGGGTCCGCGGGGCGCCCCAGGTCCCGGGTGAGGTACCGGCCGTCCAGGACGCCGGAGTTGATCCGCCAGTCGCCGTTGCGGTGCGCGAAGGGGCCGGTCGTCACCTGGCGGTCGCCGCTGCGGCCCGTGCCGCCGAGGAAGTCGTCCGCCCACAGCGACGAGGTGGGCGAGGAGTCCACCGTCCAGTCCCAGTACGGGACGGTGACCCGCTCGTCGACGTCCTGGAGCGCCCGTTCGAACTCCAGCAGGTAGCGGCGGTGCCAGGGGAAGAACGACGGCGTCATGTGGGCGGCGCGCGGGCGGCGCTCGCCGTCGGTCACGTAGAACTCGCCGTGCAGGTCGACGAAGTCGTCGTACCGGCCGGACTTCTTCAGCTGGAGCAGCGCGTCCACCAGGCGCCGCTTCTCGACCGGGGTCAGGTCCCGCTGGTTCTTGCGGACGGGCACCCGCTCGGGCGCGTCGGTTCGCGTTGCGGTTCTCATGCGGTGTGGCTCCTTTCGCCTCACAGGGCGTGGGCCGGGCTTTCGGCGAGGCGGGCGGTGCCCAGGTCGTCGACCGCCGCGCGGGCCGCCCCGCGCAGCGTCGGGAACGACTCGTAGTGGTTCACCGCGCTCAGATAACTGCCGTCGGCCCGGCGCATGACGTGCAGCGGGCGGCCGTCGATCCGCACCTCGACGGTGTGCTCGGCGGCGGTCGCCGGCGCGACGCCGGTGGCGCGGCGGGCGGGGACCAGAACGGTCGCGGAGCCCTCGATGCGCCGGCCCCGGTACGTCTCCGCGAACCGCTCCGTCGCGTCGGGTGCGCCGGCGCCCGCCGCCGCGGCGTCCGGCGCACCGGTCCGCTCGCCTCCGTGGCGCACGAGCGGTGCGAGGGCTCCCGCCGTGCCCCCGACCACGCCGATCGTGAAGAGCGTGCGCAGCGCGAAGCGCCGGGTGCGGCGGCTCGTGCCGCGCTGGTCGGGGGTGCGCATGGATTCTCCCTTTCGTCCGGTTCGCGAATGACGGGGTGATGCGTCCCCCTGTCAACGAGGGGGCTGCGAAAGGGTTCCTCATACGAGTGGCGCGGACGGCGCGACCGGTACGACAGTCACCCCGGCCGTCAGCAGGCCCGTGCGGGTCAGCCCAACAGGACGCGCGCGGCGGGCGCGCCCCGCAGCGTCGGCGTGAGCAGCGCCACCTCGGGCAGCACCGGCTCCGGCTGTCCGAACAGTTCGGGCCGCGGCGCGGACAGCGGCGCCCCGAGCGAGGCGCCCGGCGTGGCGAACACCAGGTCGGTCGCGTCCGAGGTCACCCCGGCGGTGAGGGCGCCCTCGCCCAGCGGGCGCTCCACCGGCACCTCGACCGCGGTCCCGGGCAGCTCGCCGGTGAACGGCACCTGGGGCAGCGCCCCGTGCGGCAGCAACTGCCCGGCGACGTGGGCCGGCGCCGCCGGCGCGCCCGGCACCGGCACGGGGACGCCGGTGCCGGGCGCGGGCGCCTCGATCGGGGCGACCGTCTCCAGGCTCGCCAGCGGCACCGTGACCGGCACGGACGTGCCGGCGACGGCGGGCGCGGCCCCCACGGCCGCCGTCACGCACGCCCATGCCGCCGCGACGGAACCCCGGGTGGTCAGCTTCATGGATGGATGTGTCCCCTCATGTGTTCTTCGGCTCTTCAGCCGTTCTCATTCGTCGTCCCGGCGTCAACGGGAGGCGGCCTGCGGGGAGAACGAGCGAGCCGACCGGACCAGCACACGATTCCCTCGAATGCAGCAATGCGGAGCAAACACAATGAAGTGCCGGAAACGCCCGTACGACCTCAAGGGGTTCATATAGCAGCCCAGTTGTGAGCCACCATGGCGGCCCCGACCCGAGGAGGTTCGACCGCCGTGGCCACTCCGCCCCCCACCCCCACCACCCCCGTACCGACGGCTCCGCTCCGGCTCGCGGACGTCGACCTCGCCGACGTCTCGTTCTGGGCGCTGCCGCGCGCCCGCCGGCTGGAGTCCTTCGCGCTGCTGCGCACCCTGGACGCCCCGGTGCGCTTCGGCGCGGCGGACGGGCGCAGGGGCAGGCGCACGGGCGGCTTCCACGCCCTCGTACGCCATGCCGACGTCCAGGAGGCCAGCCGCGACCCGCGCCGCTTCGCCAGCGCCCCCGGCGTCACCACCCCCGAGCCCGCGGGCTGGGTCAAGGCCGTCTTCGGCGACTCCATGGTGAACCTGGACGACCCCAAGCACGCCGCGCTGCGCAAGGTCGTGGCCCGCGCCTTCACACCGCGCCTGCTGGCCGCGGCCGAGGACAACGTGCGGGCGGTGGCCGACCGCATCGTGGACGAGGTGCTGCGGGACCGGCCGACGGACTTCGTGGCGGCCGTCGCCTCCCGGATGCCGTTCCAGATCATCTGCGACCTGATGGGGATCCCCGAGCGCCACCGCATCGAGATCGCCCAGCGGATCGACGAGGCGTCGGCCCGGGCGGGCGTCGCACGGCGCCGACTGCGGGTGCCCGGCCGCGGGCTGCACGCCCTGGCCCACCTCCACGTCGTGATGGCGAAGCTGGCGCGCGAGCGCCGGCGGGCCCCCGCGGACGACCTGATCTCGGCGCTGGTCACCGCGGACGTCGACGGCCGGGCGCTGTCCTCGCGCCAACTCGGCGCGTTCTTCTCACTGCTGCTGGTCGCCGGGGTGGAGACGACCCGCAACGCCATCGCCCACGGCCTCGTCCTGCTGACCGACCACCCCGGTCAGTGCGCCCTGCTCGAATCGGACTTCGAGCGGTACGCGGACGGCGCGGTGGACGAGATCGTGCGCCACTCCACCCCGATCATCCAGTTCCGGCGCACGGTGGTGGCCGAGTGCGAACTGGGCGGACGGACCTTCCGCCCGGGCGAGAAGGTGGTGCTCTTCTACGCCTCGGCCAATCGCGACGAGGCGGTCTTCGACTCCCCCGACGCCTTCGACATCACGCGCTCCCCCAATCCGCACCTGGGGTACGGGGGCGGCGGCCCGCACTACTGCCTGGGCTCGCACCTGGCGCGCCAGGAGATGAAGGCGCTGTTCGGCGCCTTGCTGTCCCGTACGGAGGGGCTACGGGCGACCGGCCCGGCCGAGCTGGTCGACTCGAACTTCGACAACCGGGTGCGGGCGCTGCCGTTCGCCTTCGCGGAAAGGCCCTAGGTGCGCAGTTCGCTGACGCGCAGCAGCACGTGGGCCGAGGACAGCAGCGCCTCCTCCGTCCCGAGGAACGCCTGGAGCGTCTCCTCGGTGACCGGCTGCCCCGGGGTCGCCTCCGGCCAGGGGCGGCTCGCGACGATGAGGTGCACGTGCCCCCGCCCGTCCACCGCGGTCAGCCACTCCTCGGGCGCGGGGCACTGGGCGCTGAGGTACGGCATGGTGAGGACGGCCTGGCCGCCTTCGACGAGCAGCCGGATCGGGGAGTTCACGGAAGTGGGCGTCGCATCGGTCATGTCACCGACCTTGAGCCCGCATTCGTCGATCATTCCGAGCACGGCCGCGGTGCGCTCCTCGTCATTTCCGTCGCCGTCGCCGAGGGAATAGACGAGGAGGTACGGCATGTCGTGCCCGGCGTCGGGGTCACCGGTCCAGGCGAGTACGGAAAGGGTGCCCAAGTAGCTGCGCCGGACAGTGGTTTTGGTGGTTTTGGTGGTGTTCGCAGTGCTCATGGCTCGGCACCCTAGTGCCCTGACGGGCTCGTCAGCCTCCTGCGTTCACCTGGATGGCGGATGCTGGAGCAGCCACGTGACGGTCGTCTTGCCGAGTGTGCTGTGGAATCGAGTGATGTGCGCTTCTTCGGGCACGTCGAACACCAGCCAGCCTTCCGATTGTTCACCCACCGCAAGGGTGTTCCATTTCAAGGGAATTCCGGTGGTGAATTCCTCGACTGTGGTGGAAAGGGGGGCGTACCGCTTTCCTTCGTCGTCGGTGACCCAGGCGGTGGTGCGGCGGGCGTCGTACAGACTGCCGCCCACGTTCAGCAGCGCGACGTCGGCGCCGATCCAACGGCGGCCGTCGGACGGTTGCGGCCGGGGCTGCGACGCGCGCTTCGTCTTCCGTACGGCAACGGCGGGATCCACGTAGCCGCGCACCGTCATCCGCAGGTGCTCGCCCGAAGCCCGGCCGCCGAGGTCGACCGCGTCGCCGACCCAGACGGCGCGACGGGTGCCGCCGGGGCCCTTGCCGCCGTCCGGTCCCTTTCCGTCCGGCCGGTCCAACGCGGCGTCGGCCACCGCGGCGGGCCCC
Organism: Streptomyces sp. NPDC048057; assembly: GCF_040653095.1. NCBI lineage: Bacteria > Bacillati > Actinomycetota > Actinomycetes > Kitasatosporales > Streptomycetaceae > Streptomyces > Streptomyces sp. NPDC048057. Next base: position 115,393 of record NZ_JBEZNF010000007.1, on the reverse strand, counting down.
GGCGGCGCCGAAGCCGCGGCCGTACGGTCGTCGGACGCGCCCTGACAGCCGGTCGCGCCCAACGCGAGCGCCGACAGCAGCAGCGCGGAGGCCATACGTCGCATGATCGGTCCCCTCATGAAGCCGGTTTTCCGTATGATCACGCCCTTTTCCCCTGCGGACCGCGCCCTGAGCGCGTCCACCCGGGGCGTGTCGCGCGATGTGCACCCCCACGGTCCGCCCCGCACGGCGCACGCGCCGTCGCCGCGATCCCTTTCGCGCGCGGGGTGTGCCGACCGGTGAGCGCGAACACGCCCCGGATGCCTCGAAAAACCGTTCCTCCGCTACTCCGCGACCACGGGTGCGCAGTGACTTGGGCGCGGGGGGCGCCGTTGGCTGCCATATGGCAAGGACTCCCGCGAATCCCCGTTGGCAGCGCGTCCAGCCCCTTCCGCGGGCGGCGCCGCCCGCGGGCACCACGCCGATCTACGAACAACTCATGCGCGAATGGACCGCGGCGGGCCGCACCCTCCCCACCGCCCCGCACCCCACCCACCGCGTCCCGGGCGCCCGCCCTTATGGGACGAGCTGACGTCCTCGCCGTCTCCCCGCGGAAGCGTTTGACCGCTGCGGGCCGGTGGCGGCTTGCTGGGCACAGAGGGCAGAACTGCGCGAGCAACCCACCACCGGCCCGCGCAGACCAATACCTCCGTAATGAAGCGGCGCGGGGAACTGCGCGACAAGCCAACGACGGCCCGCAGTGGCCAACGCTCCCGCACGGGAACGGTGCGCGTTACACCGTCGCTCGCGAGCAGGGCCGTTGCCTCGGCGGGCACAAGGCGGCGGTGCGGAGGCGGGCGCGCAGGCCCGTCACCACGCGCGGCGCCGTGAACTCCGCGCCGTACACGAACCGCATCGACGGGCCGAACGACGGCGCCGCCAGCAACCCCGCGAAGAACAACCCCGCGCACGACGACTCGAAGACGGCGCTCAGCTCCGGCGCCCGCCCCGCCCCCACCGTCGCCAGCCCGGTCCGCAGCGGTGCGTCGAGGAGGGCGAGGCGGTCGAGGTCGGGCGTGAAGCCGGTGGCGGCCACCACGTGGTCGGTGTCCACCGCCACCGGTCCGCCCGGCCCGGCCAGCGTCAGCCGGACCCCTCCGTCCACCACCCACGCCCCGCCCAGCGCGTGCCCGAGCAGTTGCGGGACCGTGCCCTCGTACCGCTCCCTGAGCCACCACGCGCCGGCCGGCCCGAGCGCGGTGCGGGCGATGTGCTCGCGCTTGGCCGCGGACAGATGGCGTACGGCCCAGGGGATTTCGGAGTACGCCCAGCTGCGCCAGCCGGAGCCGAGGCCGCTGAGCGGGGTCCGCAGCTTGCGGTACGGGCCGCGCGCCTCGGGCACGGGCAGGGTGTTCCAGTGCAGCGCGTGCGCGCGGGCCACCAGCCGGGGCCGGGCGCCGCTCTCCGCCAGCAGCGTCGCCGTCTCCAGGGCCGCCTGACCGGCGCCGACGACGGTGACGTCCAGGTCGCGGAAGCCGCTCAGGTCACGCAGGCCGGTGCTGTGGCAGACGTGTTCCGGCCCGAGCCCGGCCAGTTCCTGCGGTACGCGGGCGAACGGCAGCAGGCCGACGGCGACGACCGCCGTGCGGGCCGTGACGACGTCCCCGTCTGCGGTGTGCACGGCGAAGCAGTCGCCCGGGCCGTCGCGCCGGGCGACGCGGGTCACGGTCCGCTCGTCGACCTCGGGCACCGCGTGGTCGGCGAACCAGCGGCCGTAAGCCGTGAACGCCCCGATCGGCAGCGGCCGGCCGTGTTCCGTCGCGAAGCCGGCGCGGGCGCCGTAGCGGGCGAGGGTGCGGTCCGCGGCCGGGTCGCTCAGGTTCGACGCCCAGGGCTCGGACTTGAGGAACATGCCCTCCGGCATGTGGTCGCGCCAGGTGGCCATCGGCCGCCCGAAGACCTTCAGGCGCATTCCGGCGACGGCCGCGTGCGCGGCGACGGACAGCCCGTAGGGGCCGGCGCCGATGACTGCCACGTCGTACATGTGAGGTTCCTTCACGTCAGTGCTGCGTGTGCTGGGGTTCGGTGGTGGCCGCGGTCGCGGCGGTGCGCGGGAGCGGGATGCGGGGGTCGCGGAGGGCGGACGCCGTCCGGCCCGCCCCCTTGGCGAGCCCGCGCCCCAGCCAGGCCCCCGCCATCGCGAGGAAGGGCAGCGGGTCGTCGGCGGCGTACCAGGCGGTCTCCACTCCGGCGCCCCGGGGCGCGCGCGCCGCCCGTCGCCGCCCGCCCGCGGCCGTCGCCAGCAGCGCGTAGTTCTCGGCGACGAAGACCCGCCCGGGCCGCTCCGCCCGCGCCGGCACGGGCTGCCCGGTCAGGTCCAGGTACAGGGCGCGCACGACGTCGGTGCCGTCGGCCCCGGTGAAGAGGCGGAACTGCGCGCCGGGCCGGGGGTTGGCGTCCAGCAGCGAGTACGCGCCGGTCGACGGGTCGCACCGGAAGTCGAGGTCGATGACGCCCCGGTAGCCGACGTGCGCGACCAGCCGCAGGGCCGCCGCCTCCACCGCCGCGTTCGGCTGCCAGCGCCCCTTGGCGGTCAGTCCCGTGCGCGGCGGCCACGACAACTCCTTGCGCCCGCTGCCGCCGGCGAGGCAGACGGCGTGCGCGTCGACGTAGCCGTGGAAGAACCAGTCGCCGTCCGGGGCGTCGGGCAGGAAGCGCTGGAGCAGCAGCCCGGCGCCCGTGCCGGCGCCGCGTTCGTACAGCGCCCTGGCCTCGGCCGGCGAGCGGACCAGGCAGGTGCTGCGCAGCCCGGCCGCGGGCGGCAGCAGCCAGGGCCGGCTCCACTTGGCGACCAGCGGCAGCCCGAGGCGCACCACGGCGTCGGCCGTCGCGGCGGCGTCGGCCGGGACCACCGTCTCCGGGTGCGCGACGCCGGCGGCCCGGCACACGGCGGCGAGTTCGCCCTTGTCGGCGAGGAGTCCGGGCAGGGCGGGCGGCAGCGCGGGGAAGAGGTAGCGCTCGGCGAGCTGCGGCGCGCGGGCGGCGGTGAGGACGGCGCCGAGGTCGTCCATCGGGACCAGCACCGCGGGCCGGCCGATCCGTTCGGAGACGGCGAGCAGCAGGTCCACGAAGGCGTCGGGGTCCGGGGCGGCGTCGGCCGCGGCCCATCGCGGCGCGGGGTGGACCCGGCGCAGGTGGCGGGAGCGGGCGACCGGGCTGCGGGCCGACTCCACGACGGCGTGCACCTCGACGCCGGCGCGCCCCAGCGATCTGACGGCACCGAGGGTGCCGTGGTGAAAGGGGTTCCGGTCGAGGCGCAAGACGAGCGCGGGGACCCCGGCGTCGAACGGTGGCATGGACGTCACAACTTTCACCTGGATGGCCCCTCAAGGGCGCGGACGTGTTCGCGGATGGCCTAGCGACGCTCCCCCAGAACGCCCATTAATAGGACTTTCTGCCTACGGTCGGACAAGTCATCAGTTCGAACGCCGGCCAGGGAATTCAGGGAAGCCAAGGAGGAACCATGAAGCGAGGGCGCCGTCGCACCGCCACCGGCACCTGTGTCAGTACGGTCACCGCCTCCCTCCTCGTCTCCGCGGGCGTCTTCGCGGGCGTCGGCGCGGGGCCGGCGGGCTCGGCCCGCGCCGAGGAACGCGCCCCGGTGGCCCTGGGCGCGTACGTCGACTACGGGGCGGCCGGCCCGCGGCGCATCGCGGAGCTCTCCCGCTGGCTCGGGGGCACGGAGCTGAGGGTCGGTCACACGTACCTGCCCGGCGACAGCTGGGGCGGCATCGAGGGCAACGTCGACTTCCTCGACGCGTGGGCGCGCTGGCGGGCCGGCGACGAGGAACGGATGTTCGTCCTCAACGTGCCCATGCTGGAGCGGAACGAGGGCCGGGTGCCGGACCACCAGGTGCGCCGGCTGCTGCGGGCGGGCGCGGACGGGCGGTTCGACCACCACTTCCGCACCCTGGCGCAGCGCCTGGTCGACCTCGGGGTGCCGGACACCGTCGTCGTGCTCGGCTGGGAGATGAACGGCGTCACGTACACGCATCGGTGCGGTCCGGATCCGGCGGCGTGGAAGGCGTACTGGCAGCGCATCGTGACGGCGATGCGCGCGGTGCCGGGGGAGGAGTTCCGCTTCGACTTCGCGCCGAACCGCGGCGAGGACGCGATCCCGTGGACCGAGTGCTACCCCGGTGACGACGTCGTCGACATCATCGGCATGGACTCCTACGACCAGGCCCCCGGCCGCACCTTCGAGGAACAGGCGTCGGCGCCGTACGGGCTGCGCGACCAGGTCGCGTTCGCGCGCGAGCACGGCAAGGAGATCTCGTACCCCGAGTGGGGGCTGTTCCGGAACGGGGACAACCCGGAGTACATGCGGGGCATGCTCGACTGGATCGAGGAGCACGGGCCGCTCTATCAGACCATCACGGACTACTGTCCGCACGGCGTCTGGCAGTGCGATGACAACCCCCAGTCGTCAGGTGTGTTCCGTACGAGGCTCTTCGGCAAGCAGCCGGTGCCGGTGCCGTCGGTGCCGCCCGTGCCTTCGGTCCCGCCGGTGCCGACGCCCAAGCAGCCGGAGCCGACCGCGACGCCGACGCCGACCGAACCGGTCGTTCCGACGCCGGTCCCCAAGCCCACGCCCAAGCCGGAGGAACCGACGCCCGCCTCGACGCCCGCCCCCAAGACGAGGGAATGGTGCGTCCCCCTCCCACCCACCGAGTGGCCGGTCCCCTGGGCGCCCTCCAACAAGTTCTGCGTGAAGCTCCCGCGCGGCCTCGACTGACGGTCGCCTCGCGGACGCTTAGCACCCCCGAAGGAGTCCCCCGAGCGGCGCGCCAGCACCGGGCCGGTGGGGCCGCACGGCGTCTGCGAACCGGGCGTGGTTGCTCGCGCAGTTCCACCCCCTACGCCCGGAGGGCGTGGGTTTTCAGGGGCGCGGGGAACTGCGCGAACAGCCACAGACGGGCCGCGGACGCTGTACGGCCTCACCGGCACGGCGCCAATGCGCCGCAAAGGGCACCCCGCCTGAGAGGCCCTAGGCACGGGTGCGCCAGCCTCGGGCGCGGGCGCGCCACTCACGGGCGCGGGGGAGGCGGGACGCCACCGTTTCCGAGGCGCGGGCGCGCCAACCCGCGCGCGCCGCGTGGAACCGTAGCGCCGGGGCCAGCGCGCGCGGGGCCATCATCAGGCGCTGGTTGGCCACCGCCTCCGGGCGCCAGTGGGCCTTGTACGGCTCCTCGCCCCGCAGCAGGCTCACCACCCGCCGCCCCGTGCGCGCCGCGAAGTCCGCCTCGTGACGCAGCAGCAGCGTCGCCACGTCGACCTTGCCCTCCCGCAGCCGCGGGTGCGCCCCGTACAGGTATCCGCCGGTCAGCCCGTCCGACAGCAGCGCCACGCTCGCCGCGACCACCTCGCCGCCCATCCGGTACTCCGTCAGCGCCGCGTCGCCGTCGCGGACCATGCGCCGGGTCGCCCGGACCAGGTGCTCGGCGAACCGGGGGCGCAGGTGCTCGACGGTGACGCCCCGTCCCCGCCATTGGAGTTCGTGCAGCCGCAGCAGATGGCCCACGGCCTCCGGCACCTGCTGCTCGCCGACGCTGACGCCCTCGATCTCCAGCGCGTCGATCTTGCGCAGCTTGGCCCGTACGCGCTGGGCGCGGGCCTTCGGCAGTCGCTTGACCAGTTCGTCCATGGGGATCGCCGGGAGTTCCAGGCACATCGAGTCCGCCCGACGGTGCCGAGCGCCGGTCCACCGGGCGTACAGGCGTTCCGCGGAGGCGCCGGGGCGCACCTCGCGCAGGTCGATCACGGCGCGCCGGGCGGCCCGTTGGAGCCCGTGCTCCAGCGCGTCGACCGCCGCCCCGGCAGAAGAGTCGTCGGTGTCGTCGAGGAGGACGTCCGCGTAGTCGGAGATGCCGCCGCCGAGGGCGACCAGCAGCGGCATCGGCCGGTGGACGAGCATCAGCGGCGCCGCGGCGACGAGTTGCCCGTCCCGGCGCACCAGGACGACCCGCAGCCGGCTCCGCGTGCCGTACGACTGCCACCACGAGTCCAGCCAGGCGTGGCTCTGGAAGGGGGTCGCGGTGGAGCAGCGCCGTTGCAGGTCGTCCCATTCGGGGCGCAGCCGGGCGAAGGCGCGTCCGTCCCGGCAGAGGGTGACCGCGAGGCCCGCCCCGCCCGCGGCGGCGGCGATCACACCCGTTCCAACTCGGCCGCCGGCGCGGGCACGGTCACCGCGCCCTCCCCCGTCGCACCGCTCTCGGCGCGGCGCGCGCCACGGGGTCGCACCAGCAGCACCAGCCCGCCGATCAGCCCGCCGGCCGCCGCCCCGACCGCGGCGCCGATCGGCGCGGACGGCGAGACCGGCTTCGCGGGCGGGATGGCGCGGGAGAAGCTGAGGAGTTGGACGCCGGTGTTCTTGGCGACCTGGTTGCTGCTGACGAAGACCGCGTCGGCGACGGCGTTCGCGATGTCCGCGGCCTCACCCCGCCGGTCGGACGTGCCCGTGATCGCGATCATCGGCGAGTCGGGCGAGGTCTCCGTGCGCACCCGGCTGCGCAGTTCGTCGGCGGGCATGCCGGCGGCCACGCGGGCGTACGCGATGGTGGAGTCGCTGGTGGCGATGCGGCCGTACGCCTGGGCGAAGCCGAGGGCGGCGCCGGGCTGGGCGTCCTTGCCGGTGACGGCGACGACGTAGCTGGTGGCGGCGTACTCGGGCGTGGCCAGCAGTCCGTACGCGCTGCCGCACAGCCCGCCCGCGACCACGAGCGCGGGCAGCGGCCACCACGGCGGCAGCCGCCTGCCCCGGCCCTTGGCGCGCGCGGCCCACGTGCCGAGCCGCCCCGGCCCCGTCCGACGCGGCTTCTCCACGACGGGCTCCGCCACGGCCGGCTGCTCCGCCGCCGGCTCCTTCTCCTCAGCCACGACGGTCTGCTGTTCCTTGGGCTTCTTCATCGACTTCATCGACTTCATCGGCTGGTTCTCCCGATCGGATTCGGATGGTGGTGTTCACGGGGCCGGCCCGGGGGCGGCGCCGGGCGCCCGGCGCGCCCCCGTGCGGCGAGGGCCCGCCGGTACACGTCCATGACCTGCTCGGCGGTGCGCGCCATCGCGTACCGCTCCACCACCGGCGCCACCGCCGACCGGCGGGCGCCGGCCGCCACCCGCTCGCGCAGCGCCCGGGCGAGGGCGTCGTCGCCCTCGACGCGCCGGGCGCCTGGCGCCTCGTGCGGCGGCAGGTCCTCGACGGCGGGGCAGGTCCGGTACAGCACGGGCAGCCCCGCGGCGAGCGCCTCGACGACGGCGAGCCCGAAGGCTTCTTCCACGGAGGTGGAGACGAAGAGGTCGAGGGCGCCCAGGAGTTCCGCGACGGACGGCGCGCCGCCCCCGGCCCCGGCCTCCTGGGCGCACTCGCCGAGCAGCCGTACGCGGTCCGCCACCCCGAGCCGCGCGGCCAGCCGCTCCAACGCGCCCCGCTCGGGCCCGTCGCCGGCGATCAGCAGCACGACCTCGCGGCCCTCTCCGGCGGCGACCGCGGCCACCGCCCGCACCAGGGCGTCGAAGCGCTTGCCCGGGACGAGGCGCCCCACCCCGCCGACGGCGAACGCCCCCGGCGGCACCCCGAGCGACGCGCGCACCGCGGCGCGCACCCCCGCGTCGAAGCGGAAGCGGTCGGCGTCGACGCCGTTCGGCACGGTGTGGATCCGGCCGCCGGGCACGCCCCAGCCGGCGAGGCGTTCGGCCACGGTCGCGGAGACGGCGACGGTCGCGGTCCCCAGCCGTTCGGTGGCCCGGTACAGCGCCCGGGTGCCCGCGGTCAGCGGCCGGCCCTCGATCTCGGCGGCGCCCAGGGAGTGCTCGGTGGCCACGACCGTGCGGACCCCCGCGAGCCGCGCCGCGACGCGCCCGTACACGCACGCCCGGTACAGGTGCGTGTGGACGAGGTCGTAGCCGCCGGACCGGATCAGCCGGGTCAGCCGCGGCAGCGCGGCCAGGTCGCGGTTGCCGCGCATCCCGAGGTCGGTGACGCGCACCCCGTCCGCGCGCAGCCCGGCCGCGACGGGGCCCGGGTTGGTGAGCGTCACCACGTCGCAGCGGACCGGGAGGTGGCGCAGCAGCAGCCGGAGCTGGTGCTCGGCCCCGCCGACGCCCAGCCCGGTGATGACGTGCAGCACCCGTGGCGCTCGGGTCACCGCGTCCCCGCCCGGTGCCGCAGCCGCTTCGCCCACAGCCGTCCCCCGCGGTCGGCCTGGCTGATGTGCGTACGGGCGAGGGCGTACGGGCCGCCGAGCCCGGCGGGCGGGCGGATCGCGCAGCCGTACGCGTATCCCGCGTCGCGCACGGCGGACGCCACGCGCTCGTCGACCGTGCCGTACGGGTAGCAGAAGCCCTGCGGGGCGCGGCCGGTCAGTTCGGCGAGCCAGGCGCGGCTGCGCGCGGTCTCCTCCCGCAGCGCCGCGGCGTCGAGTCGGGTGAGGTCCACGTGGTACAGGCCGTGCGAGGCGATCTCCGTGCCGGCGGCGGCTGCCGTGCGCAGGTCGGCCTCGTCGACCAGGGGTCTTCGTGGGCCTTCGGGGTCCCAGGCGTTGTCGCCGCCGAGCCGGCCGGGCAGCACGAAGAGGGTGGCGCTGCAACCGTGGCGCCGCAGTACGGGCAGCGCGGCGGCGGCGAAGTCGGCGTAGCCGTCGTCGAAGGTGAGGCCGACCAGCCCGCGGTCCCGCCCCTCGGCGCGGGCGCGCAGCAGCGCGGAGACGCTGACGCCGCTCAGTCCGTGGCGGTGCAGCCAGCGCAGGTGGAGGTCGAGCCGGTCGGGGGCGACGGTGATGCGGTACGGGTCGTCGGCGGGGTCGGCCACCGAGTGGTACATCAGGATCCACGGCGGTCGGGTGGTGACGTCGGTGAGGGAAGCGGTGGGGACGGGCGGGAGTTGGGTGCGTGCGGGCGCCGTGTCAGCGAACATGTCGGGCGATCCTCCGTCGGGTGAGTGCCAGCAGGTGGACGACTTCGGGGGCTCGGACGGCGAGCCCGGTGACGGTGAAGACGGCGGGGACGAGCAGGGCGCCGACGGCGAGGGAGGACAGGGCGCCGTCGACGGCGCCGGCGGCCAGCCGACCGGCGAGCGCAGCCGCCGCGGCGGCGACCGCGAGGCGCCCGAGGGCGCGGCTGATGGCCCGCACCTCGATGGAGACCACCCGCGAGCCGAGGCCGCGCAGCAGGAGCAGGGCGGTGGTGGTGATGCCGGCCGCGTTGGCGCCGGCGATCCCGTACACGCCCCACGGCCCGACGGCGTACGTCCCGGCGACGACGGTGACGACGAGCCCGCCGGCCATCGCGGCGGCCGGGTACCAGGTGGGCCGCCCGGAGGAGAAGAACGGCCGCCCCAGCGCGCCGACGAGGGTGTGCCCGAGCAGCCCGACGGCGTACACCCGCATCACGGTGGCGGTGGACTCGGTGTCCTCGGCGTCGAACGCCCCGCGCTGGAAGAGCACTTCGATGATCTGCGGCGCGTACCCGAGGATGAGCGCGGTCCCGAGCAGGACGACCAGCCCCGCGAGCGCGAGGTCGTTCTCCACCCGCCGCCGCGCGCCCTCCCGGTCGCCCTCGGCCATGGCCTTGGCGACGACGGGAAACGTGACGGTGCAGAACATCAGCGACAGCACCATCGGCATCTGCGCGACCTTCTGCGCGTAGTTGAGGTGCGAGATGGCGCCGCTGGGCAGGGAGGACGCGAGGAAGCGCTCGACGAGGACCTGCGACTGCCGACTGACGGCGAAGAACACGATGGGCGCGAGCAGAGCGATCCCGACGCCGTACCCTCCACGCCCGCCACCGCCCGGAGCGCCCGCGCGAGCGCGCCCCACACCGACCCCGCCGTCGTCTGACGCCCCGCCCCCGCACACGGCGGCGCCCACCCTGTCGGCCGGCGGCTCGGCCCCCGCGCTGCCACCACGTGCGCTGCCGGGTCGCGCGTCCCGCGCTCCGCGGACGAGCCCCGACGGGCCCCCGCCGTCGACGCGCCCCGCGGCCCGGCCGGGCCCTTCGGCGCCGAGCGAGGCGGCGCGGCACGCCTCGCGTCCAGCCACGCCACGGCCGCCGGGCACATCGGCTGGTGCCGACCCGTCGCCAGCAGTCGGACCACCCGCGGTCCCACCGCCACCGGCGTCACGTACGGGCCCCGCGCCCGGTGCCCCGGCGCCCGTGCGTGCCGCTGAGTCCTCCTCAGCCCCGGCGCGGCGTCCGTCACCGCCGCCCGCGCTGCGGGGGCACGCGCCGCCGGACGCCGCGTCTGCGCGCACATCAGCGCACCCCGCGGCCTGACCGTCGGCGCAGGCGTCCACGCCCGGCGCCCCGGCGCCCCCTGCCTCCGTACGGACCCCGCCACCGCCGGCCGGGGCGGACCCGCAGTCGGTGCGCTCGTCGTCGGCGGCGTCGCCACCGAACGCGCCGCGGAGGCAGGCGTCCTCGGGCCCGCCCGTGCGGCGGGTCGACGGCCCGCCGTCGTTGGACGCCGCGTCCGCGCGCGCGGCGGCGCGGTGCGGGCACGCGCCGCCGTCCGCCGCCGGCTTCGCGTCCGCGCCCTTGCCCGTCTCACCGCCCGCGCCAGCGGGCCCCGCGGACCGTGGCCGCGGCACCCCGCCCGCGCCCCTGGCCCGCGGGCGGGCGCCCAGCACGTGGTGGGCGAAGGTCGGCAGTTGGACGAGGACCATCAGCGCGCCGCCCACCGCGACGCCGGCCGCTGCCGCCCGGACGCCCCACAGGGCGTGCAGCGCGATCGTCGTGGCGATGATGCCGGTGTTGTACGCGACGTACACGCCCGCGGGCGGCACGAAGCGGCCGTGGGCGCGCAGGGCCGCGCTGAAGTAGCCCGCGAGGCCGAAGGTGAGGACCGTCAGGGCGGTCAGCCGGGTGCAGTCCACGGCGAGTTCGGGGTCCGCGAAGCCAGGCGCGAGGGCCGCCACGAACTGGGGGGTGAAGACCATCAGCACCCCGGTCGCCGCGGCCAGCACCGCGAACAGCTTCGGGAAGGTCGACCCGACCAGCGTCCGCACCGGATCGGGCCGGTGCGCCGCCCGTTCGGCGAGCGCATGGCTGAACGCGGGCACCAGCAGCAGCGCCATCGCGTCCTCGATCAGCAGGGTCGCCGCCATCTCCGGGACGGTCCAGGCGATCAGGAACGCGTCGCTGTCGACGCTCGCACCGTAGATCTGCGCGATGGCCTGGTCCCGTACGAGTCCGAGGAGCGCGCCGGCGACCGTCAGGCCCGCGGTGACCGCGGCGGCCCGGGCCAGCACGTTGCCGAGCCGGAAGGACTCGCCGCGGGAGGTCTCCGGGGTGTGCTGCGCCTGCGTCATGCGGCGTCCGCCTCCGGCAGCGGCGCCAGCGCCCACCGCGCCGCGAGCCCGAGCACCACGCCGGTCAGCACGGTCGACGGGCCGCCGATGTCCGCGTACAGGAAGTCGACCGTCTGCCACAGCAGCAGCGCGACGGCCGCGAGCCCCACGTCCCGCGCACCGCGCCCGCGTGCGAGCCGGCGCGCACCGCCCACCAGCAGCGCCGCCCAGCTCCCCACGAACGCGGTGGCGCCGACGAGCCCCTGTTCACTGAGGATCAGCAGGTACATGTTGTGCGGGGAGAGCAGCGGCTGCCGCTGGAACTCCTGCCCCGCGCCGGCCGTGTCGCTCCCGGAGGACAGTCCGACGGAGGCGTGCGCGTCGCGGTGGTCGGGGAAGCCCTTGAGCCCCACGCCGGTCACCGGCGCCCCGCGCCACATGTCGTGCGCCGCCGCCCACATGGCGTACCGGTCGGTGACCGAGCGGTCCGGGGCGTCGGTGACCTCGGTGATGCTGCCGAGCCGCTCCCCCATCGCCGCCGAGCCGACGCCGAAGCCGCCGACGAGGACGACCGCGGCGGCCGTCGCGACCGCGAGCACCGCGAACGCCCGGCGCGCACCCGACAGCAGCAGCACCGCCAGCACGGCGAGCGCGGTGGCGATCCAGGAGCCGCGGCTGAAGGACAGCGCGAGGGGGACGACGAGCAGGACCGCGGCGCCCGCGGCCACCGGCCGCAGCCACCGGGGCGCGTCCGCGCGGCTGGGCCGTGTCGTCACCATCTCGCCTGGTCCGCGACGCCCGTCACGCACACTCGCTGCGTTGTCGGGATCACCCACGTACGTCCAGTACGAGGGCGACCCTCCGCCTTGCGACTGCACGCACCGGACGCCGCGGACCCCGCCCTGCGGGCGGACGGCGCCATCGTGACGACACGGCCCAGCGCCCAGCGCGAGCGCCGCGGCGCCCAGCAGCCCGTACGCCACCACCGTGGCCATGCCCATGACGTCCAGGGGGCCGAAGGTGCCGACGGCCCTGATGTCCGCGCCCGCGTAGGAGGCGCCGGTCCCGGTGGCGTACTGGTGCACCCCGATCGCGCCCTGGACGAGCGCGAGCGCCACGAACGCGCCGATGACGAGCCGGAAGTCGCGGGCGGTGCGCACCACGAGCAGGACCGCGGCCGGTACGAGGACGAACACCTGGAGGTAGCGGACGAATCCGGGGACGGCCGCCGCCGGGTCCGCCGCCGTGACCGTGGCCAGCGCGATCGCGACCGCGGGCGCGCCGATGACGACCGCCGCCGCGACGCTCAGCGGCCGGACCCGGTTCCGTACCGCCTGCGCCGCGCCGACGAGCACCAGCGCGCCCGACGTGACGTCCGCGGGGCCCAACCCGCCGCGCCCGCCGGCCTGCACCTGCGCCAGCGGGAACGCCAACAGCAGCACCGTCGCCAGCAGCGGCAGCAGCGGCAGGGTCCCCGTCACGTCCCCGGGCGCGACGGCCGTGCGCGGCCTCGGCGCGGCCCACGATGCGGCCATGGTCAGCTGCCTCCGAGCCGGAACAGCGTCGCCGCGGTGCGCACCATGATGCACACGTCCTGCCAGGGCGACCACGTCTCGATGTAGTGGTTGTCGAAGCGGGCCCGCTCCTCGATGGAGGTGTCGCCGCGCAGACCGTTGACCTGCGCGAGCCCGGTGAGGCCGACGGGCATCCGGTGGCGGGCCCGGTAGCCGGGGTGAGCGTGGCTGAACTTGCCGACGTAGTACGGGCGTTCCGGCCGCGGTCCGACCAGGCTCATGTCGCCGCGGACCACGTTCCACAGCTGCGGCAGCTCGTCCAGCGAGGTGCGCCGCAGCACGCTGCCGGTGACGCTCACCCGGCGGTCGAGGGCGATGTTCCACAGGGTCGCGGACTCGTGCTCGTCGGCGGGCGCCATGGTGCGGAACTTCAACAGCGTGAAGGGCCGGCCGTCGAGCCCGATGCGCTCCTGGCGGAAGATGACGCCGGGCCCGTCGGACAGGCGTACGGCGAGGGCGCACACCGCCAGCACGGGCGCGGCCACGACCAGCGCGGCGCCGGCGAGCACGATGTCGATGGCCCGCTTCACGGCACGGGCCACGGGCCGGTGCAGCCCGGCGCGCAGCGGCTGTACGGAGAATCCCCACAGGTGGTCGCGGCCGGTGGCGCACCGCCACAGGTTCTCGGCCGCGGCGCCGCCGTCGACCAGCCACAGCCGGCAGCCGTGCGCGGCGAACAGCCCGATCAGGGCGGCCGACTCGTGGTCGTCGCCGGGCTGCCGGGTGAAGACGGCGTGGCGGACGTCGTTCTGGATGACGGCCCGGCTGACGTCCTCGGCGGTGCCGAGCTGCGGCAGGACGCCGGTGTCCCCGGCGCCGACCCGGCCGACGGGCCGCATCCCGTACTGGGTGCGTTCCAGCAGCGCGATCGTCACCTGGTGGGCGATCGGCCCGTCGCCGACGACGAGTACGGACTGCGGCCGGCGCGCGGCGCGGCGCCGGCGCGCCGCGTACACCAACGCGCGCGCCCCGCAGCACAACAGGGTCTGGATGAGGACGGCGAGCAGCACCGCGTGCCAGTCGACGGCGCGCCCCGCATCGTGCGCCGCCAGTGCCTCGCTCAGCAGCAGCCACTGCACCAGGGCGAGCCCGGCGAGCGCGGGCACGTCGGCGAGCGCGGACGGCGACAGACTCGGCCGGTACAGACCGCGGCAGGCGTGCACCGCGGGTTGGAGCGCCGCGGCGAGGACGAGCGCGGCCACGGGCCACGGCAGCGGCGGGATCAGGGCCACCGTGCCCGCGAGCGCCAGCACGTCCGCGGCGCACAGCCCGGCCGCGGGGCCGAGCCGGCGGGCACCCCGCAGCCCGTGCCGGGCCTGCGGCGCCCGACGGCTGCGGTGAGGTGTGCGCAGGGGCGTGGCCGGCGCCGGCACGGCGACGGGGTGGCGGGTGTGGTGGGGCGCCGGTGCGCTCTCCGTCGTCATCGCCTGGTGTGCTTCCTCGTCTTGGGGTGGGGCGCGTCGAGCAGGTCCTGATAGAGGTCGTGGACGGCGGCGGCCGTCCGTCGTACGTCACGAAAGGCCCGCGTGTGGTCCTGTGCCTGCCGGCCGATGCGGGTGCGCAGCGCCGCGTCGGCCAGCAGCGCGGTGAGCGCGGCCGCCAGCGCGCGGGGGTCCTCGGGCGGTACGAGGCAGTGGGCGTCGTGGCCGGGCGGCAGGCTCTCCCGGGCGCCGCTGACGTCGGTCAGCACCACGGGCCGGCCCGCCGCCATGGCCTCCAGCGGCGCCAGGGCCATCCCCTCCCAGCGGGACGGCAGGACGACCAGGTCGGCGGCGCCCAGCCAGGGTCGTACGTCGCTCGCCGCGCCGGTGAACAGGACGCCGGGCGGGGCGAGTCGTAGGAGCTGCGGCCGGGCGGGGCCGTCGCCGACGAGGACGAGCCGGGCGTCGGGCACGGCCGCGAGCACCGCGGACCAGGCGCGCAGCAGCACGTCCTGCCCCTTCTGCCGGCACAGCCGCCCCACGCACACCACGACGGGCGCACCGGCCGGGACGTCCGCGAGCTGCGGCAACGCCGATCGGGCCGTGCGCTGTTCGCCGGCGGGCCCGAAGTGGTCGAGGTCGACGCCGTTGTGGATCACGGCCCAGCGGGCGGCGATCCCGGCCGCTTCGCCGGCCCGCCGCTCGGTCTCGCTGACGCACAGGGTGCGGGCGGCCCAACGGCTGCCGTACCGCTCCCAGCCCAGGGCGAGCTGCGCCGCGCGTCCTTCGACGGCGTCGAAGGACCAGGCGTGCGGCTGGAAGACGGTGGGCACCCGGCCGCGGACCGCGAGCCGGGCGGCCAGGCCCGCCTTCGCGCTGTGCGCGTGCACCAGTGCACAGCCGCTGCGGCGGACCAGTCGGGACGCGGTCCACACCTCCCGCGCGAGCGCGGGCCCCGGCTGGCGGACGGCGGGCCAGTGGTGGACCCGGGCGCCGGCGCCGGCGGCCCGGTCGGCGAGTTCCCCGCCGGGCGGGCAGGCGACCTCGACGGACAGCCCCGCGGCGAGTTGTGCGCGCACGAGGTCGGCGACCACGCGCGCGACGCCCCCTTCCACCGGCTGCGCCAGGTGGAGGATCGTCGGTCGGCCGGGCTCGGCCCGGGAAAGGTGCAGCACGGGCAGCTCTCTTGGTACGGGGAGGGAATCAGGCTCGGGGCGAGCAGCGCCGCGACGGGCGTCAACGGCGGGTGTCTGCCTGCACGAAGAGAACGCCGAGGAAGTACCCGAAGTTTTTGCGGGTTTTGTGGTCTTCGGGGTTCTCGGTCTCGAAGCGGAAACTCACACTGGTGCCCCCGGACACCAGTGCGGAACTGATGTCCACGACGTCGGAGTCGTATCCGAGGGTGTTCAGATGGGCCGGTTGCCTGTTCATGACCGGACCGGGATTGCTGATGGTGGAATTCATGACGTCCGCGACCGGATTCGCCGCGTCGTGCACGGCGTGGGCCTTTCCGGAATTCGTCCGTACGTTCAGCGCGTCGCCGCTCACGCCGCGGTCGCCGTCGTACGCGACGAATCCGGCGGTGCCCTTGGCGCGGGCGGGGATCCTGAGCCCGGCCAGCTTCACTTCCTGGCGGGTGCGGGTCGCGTCCAGCACCTCGAAGCCGTCCCAGAGGGCGAGTTGCCGCAGCGGCTCGGCGCTGTTCTCGTACGCGACGACCAGCGTCCATCCGCCCCAGGCGCCCACCTTCGAGTGCCCCATGGCGACGTTGACCTGCGCCACGGTCCACAGTCCCGAGCGGCTGTCGCGGACCAGCGGGGTGATGTCGGCGGACGCCTGGAATGCGTCGGCGCCGGCGGCGTCCCGGTGGGCGATGCGGGTGTCCGCGAGGACTTCCTTGTAGCGCCCGCCCGGTTCGGCGATCAGCACCCGCCCGTTGTCCTTCGGCGGCTTCTGCTCACCGACCCGCAGGTTGCCGCCCCAGTACAGACGGGCGTACGTGACGACCGAGTTGGCCGGCAGCGCGAGGTGGGCCCGGCTGGAGTTGTACGTGTTGGGGTCGTCGTCCTCGTCGACGTAGAACATCTCGTAGTCGCCGTTCACCCCGCGTCCGCCCTGCTTGACCGAGGTGCAGCCGGCGGCCTTGGCGGCGTGCGGGGTGCGGCAGGTGATCGCCGAGTTCGCGGCCCGCGCGATGCCGCCGTGCTGGACGGCGTGGTAGCGCTGGGCGAAGGGCAGCCGCGGCGACTCCTCGACGTCCGCCGTCCCGGCGCCCGCGGCCGGCGCCGCGGACAGCAGGAGCAGGAACGAGAGGACAGAGAGGAGGGGAAGCGCGGGAAGAGCGGGAAGCGCGGGAAGCGCGGGAAGCGCGGGAAGCGCGGGAAGCGCGGGAAGCGCGGGAAGCGCGGCGCGGAAAGGCCGACGGGGTGTGCGCACGGCCCCCGGTACGCCCTTCGCGGTGAAACCCGGCGAGTTCGACATGCGACGTCTCTCCCACTCGTTCAACATGACAAAAACAGGAGTGCACTTTGACATGGCGACCGGGTGGTCATCACGTCGGACGCGCCCGTGCCGCCATCTGAAGAACGCGTAAGAGTTGCAGGAATAAACCTTCGGATGATCCCGCACATCCTTTTCCCGGCACGCTCGTTATGGGATTTCCGCTCCGGCCACGACGTGTGATAACCCCTGGGCGTGCGCGTCGTTGTCCAGGGCGACGACGGCGAGAACCGCCGCCGGAGGAAGGGATCAGAAGAATGAAGTACTCCAGGGTCGCCGCGGTCATCGCCGGTTCGGTGGCGGCGGTCGGTGCGGCGTCGCCCGCGATGGCCGCGGCGCCGTCGGCCATGCCTCCCATGAGCCTCAACGGCGGCCTGGCGCACGTCGTCAACGAGACCCCGCTGCTGAACGGCGGCAGCGGCAACGTGGTGAAGGACGCGGCCGACACGGCGTTCGAGCTGAACAGCATCAAGGGGCAGGCCCCCGAGCGCGTCCTGAAGACCGCCGGGCAGCTCACCCCGATGCTCGGCGGCATCTCGGTCGGCGGCTGACCGGGGTACGGCTCGACGCACCCGACCGGGTCGGGTGGACGGAGGGGCGCGGCGCTTCGGCGGGCCGCGCCCCTCCGCCGCGTCCAGCGTGCGCGCCCGCCGGCGCGGGGGCAACGCGAAGGGTGGCGCCCCGGTCGGACCGGGACGCCACCCTCACTGTGACGTGCAATGTGACGCGTGGGAACGTCAGCCGTTCACGCAGGTGTTACCGAACGCCGGGTTCAGCAGCCCGATGACGTTGATGGAGTTGCCGCACACGTTCACCGGCACGTGCACCGGGACCTGCACAACGTTGCCGGACAGGACGCCCGGGGAGTTGGCGGCGGCACCGTTCGCATCGCTGCTGGCGAACGCGGAACCGGAAGCGGCACCAGCGGCAATACCGGCGGTGGCGAGCACCACGGCGACCTTCTTGGCAGTCTTCATGAGAAATAGCACCTTCTGTTCGATGTTCTGCGTTCTGCCCTGCGTGAGGGCTCACACATGTCGAAACGGGCGACAGGTGACGGGGACACGGGTGAGGTGACGGGTGACCCCCGTTCGGCCCAACGTCCCCACCGGCCACCCCGCCCCCACGGGCCCCGGGCCGGCCGCGCGCCGCCATTGGAGTGAACCGGGAGAACCAAACTTCCGGGGGTCCTGTTGTCAGGGCGCTCCGCTAGTGGGCATCCACGACACCGAAGGACTGAACATGCTGAAGAAGGTTATGGCGACTGCGGCGGTCTCGCTCACCGTGGTCGGCGTGGGCGCGGCGCAGGCTATGGCCATCGGCGACCACCAGGGCACGACGTCCGTCAGCGGCAACAACTCGTCGCAGAACTACGGCAACGCCGAGACCTACGGCGACATGAGCCCGCAGATGTCCCTCGTCCAGGGGTCGCTGAACAAGCTCTGCGTCGGCCTGCCCGCCAAGGCCAACGTCGGCTCCCTCATCGGCATCGTGCCGATCGCCGTCCAGGACGTCCCGATCCTGTCGGCCCCGCAGAACCAGCAGTGCACCGAGAACTCGACCCAGGCCAAGGGCGACGAGCCGCTGTCGCACATCCTCAGCAACATCCCGGTGCTCTCGGGCAACGGCGTCGCCAACCGCTGACGGCACGTCCGCGGCACGAACAAGCGCCGTACGAACCCCGGCACCCGCCTGGTGCCGGGGTTCGCGTTTCCGCCGCACAGCCGAAGAAGAACCCCCGTGCCACAGGTCGTCGGGACCCGCCACCGCAGAATCGATTCCTCGAAAACAGTTGACCCAAATGCTTCATCATTTCGATGGGATTCACTCGCGGAAAATTCATCCGGCAGATGGGTGAACGGAGTGCTTGATGGGGCTGTCCGAGGTGCTTGAATAACGCCGCGGACCGCGCTTCGGAGTCCTCCGGGCGCACGCCTCCAGCCGGCGGCGCATTGCGTCGTGGGGCAGTCGTGCTTCCAGCTTGGCATGGCGCGCCCGGGTGCGAGTCGCGGTCCGCTGCATCGGAGCGGGGGCCCGCACATCGGCGATCCCTTCCGATAATCCTTCCGTCGACCATGTGGCCGCGTTTGCGGCTTTCGGGTGAACGGGCGGAACCAATCAGATCGGGGGCAGTTGATCAGTCTGCTCCACGATCGATCGTTCATAGCGAAAAGGAAGCATCACGTGATCAAGAAGATTCTGGCTACCGCTGCGGTCACCGCTTCGATGGTGGGCGCCGGCGCCACGATGGCCGCCCCGGCCATGGCCATCGGCAACGACACGGGCACCACGTCCTTCAGCGGCAACGGTGCCACGCAGAACTACGGCAACGCCGCCACGCACGGCGACATGAGCCCGCAGATGGCGCTCATCCAGGGTTCGCTGAACAAGCCCTGCATCGGCCTGCCCGCCAAGGTCAACGCCGGTTCGCTGATCGGCGTCGTGCCGATCGCCGTCCAGGACGTCCCGATCCTGTCGGCCCCGCAGAACCAGCAGTGCACCGAGAACTCGACCCAGGCCAAGGGCGACGAGCCGCTGTCGCACATCCTCAGCAACATCCCGATCCTCTCGGGCAACGGCGCCGGCAACAACTGAGCCGCAGCTCCGTGACCCGTGCCCCCGAGCGCACCGCGCTCGGGGGCACCCCCTTTTTCACGGGATGTCGCACAGCGCGCGCGACACGCCGCGGCATTCGCAAATACGAGTGACTTTTCCCGGCGTCGCGCTATGCGGGTTTCCCGACGGGAACCCAGACGTTGCTAGGTCTGCACCTCCGCCGAAAGGATCGATTGAATGAAGCACAAGAAGGCTGCCGCCGTCGTCGCCGGTGTCCTGCTGGCGCTGGGGTCCGCCGCTCCCGCCCTCGCCGACTCGACCGCGAACGGGGCTGCCGTCAACTCGCCCGGCGTACTCTCCGGCAATGTGGTCCAGGTCCCGATCCACGTGCCCATCAACGTCTGCGGCAACACCGTGAACATCCTCGCGCTGCTGAACCCGACCGCGGGCAACGTCTGCGCGAACGGCTGACGCCGGTTCTCATGAGAGCATGAGAACTGCCGACATCTCGTCGGTGGGCAAATGGGTCCCGAGGTGCCGCAACAGAGCACCTCGGGACCTGTTTTTCGCCAATTCCTCTCATACTGCGGAGTAGTCCGCCGGTGCCACTGGCACGCTCACGGGGACGTATTTACGCTTTCAGCTGTCCAGCCCTTCGCCGGCAGATGGAAAAGCACGGACATCGCCGTGCGAGGGTGTCATGCCCATGATCATCCGCCCGGACGACTGCTCACGTCCCCGGTGCGAAGGCGTGCGACGTGCGGACGCCGGGGCCGGTCCGGGAACGCCTGCGCCCGGGCCGGCGCCCTGACGGCGCGCTGAGCACGGCAGCCGCCCCGCCGCCCCTCCCCGGCGGTCGGGGCGGTGCCGTGGCGGCCCCGACCGCCGGGTGCAGCACATCGTGGTCAAAAACACGCCGCGATCGGGCGGGGCCGGCCGTAAGCTCACGCTCATGCAGGTGATCCAGTCGACGAAGCTCGCCAATGTCTGTTACGAGATCCGCGGTCCGGTGCTGGAGGAGGCGATGCGGCTGGAGGCGGCAGGCCACCGCATCCTCAAGCTGAACACCGGCAACCCGGCCGCATTCGGCTTCGAGTGCCCGCCGGAGATCCTGGAGGACATCCTCCGCAACCTGGGCGACGCACACGGCTACGGCGACGCGAAGGGCCTGCTGTCGGCGCGCCGCGCGGTGATGCAGCACTACCAGACCAAGGGCGTCCACCTGGACGTCGAGGACGTCTACCTGGGCAACGGCGTCTCCGAGCTGATCCAGATGTCGATGCAGGCGCTGCTCGACGACGGCGACGAGGTGCTGGTGCCCGCGCCCGACTATCCGCTGTGGACGGCGTCGGTGTCGCTGGCCGGGGGCACCGCGGTGCACTACCGCTGCGACGAGCAGTCCGACTGGATGCCCGACCTCGCCGACATCGAGCGGAAGATCACCGACCGCACCAAGGCGATCGTGATCATCAACCCGAACAACCCCACGGGTGCGGTGTACGACGAGGAGATGCTGCGCGGGCTCACCGAGATCGCCCGCCGCCACCGGCTGGTCGTCTGCTCCGACGAGATCTACGACAAGATCCTCTACGACGACGCCACCCACACCCCCACCGCCGCGATCGCCCCCGACCTGCTCGTCCTCACCTTCAACGGGCTGTCCAAGAACTACCGGGTGGCGGGGTACCGCTCCGGGTGGCTGGCGGTCTGCGGCCCCAAGGCACAGGCGTCCTCCTACATCGAGGGCCTGACGATCCTGGCCAACATGCGGCTGTGCGCCAACATGCCCTCGCAGCACGCGGTGGCCACCGCGCTCGGCGGGCGGCAGTCCATCGAGGACCTGGTGCTGCCCGGCGGGCGGATCCTGGAGCAGCGGGACGTGGCGTACGACCTGCTGACGCAGATCCCCGGGGTCACCTGCGTGAAGCCCAAGGGGGCGCTGTACCTCTTCCCGCGGCTGGACCCCACGGTCTACAAGATCAAGGACGACCGGCAGATGGTGCTCGACCTGCTGCGGGCCGAGAAGATCATGGTGGTGCACGGCACCGGGTTCAACTGGCCCGAGCCCGACCACTTCCGGCTCGTGACGCTGCCGGCGGTACAGGACCTGGCGGACGCGGTGACGCGGATCGGGAACTTCCTGGACGGGTACGGGCAGCACTGACGAATTTCCGACCGGAGCGAACTTTAGACTGAATCCAAGGTAAGATGGCCTCCTGACTATCACTGTGGTGACTGTGGGCAGGAGGCCATCACCCATGTACGAGCCGATCCGTACCAAGTCGGTCCACACGATGGCCGACACCGCGGGGTATCCGCACCGCTCGCGCGAGGAGGAGCTGGACATCCAGCTCGCCGGACACCTCTCCGCACTGTTGGCCGTCACGGACGAGCTGGGGCTGGCGGAGGCGGGCGACCGCATCGCGCGCGAGGTCGCGCGGCTGCGGGGAGCTGTGCCGGTGCGCCACGCGGCGCTGAGCAGTGCGGCCCGCACCGGAGCAGCCGCGCTGCACCGCAGGGCGCACGCGCTGGCCGGGCGGGCGCTGGTCGTCGCCGCGTCGCGGGCGGACACCGGTGTGGCGATCTTGGCTGCGGAGCGCGTCGACGCGCACGCGGTCATGGAGGCGGCGTAGGGGTGCGGGCTCAGGCCGACTGATCCCGCAGTCGTCCCCAGGGCCCACGCACGAACGACCCCCGCAGCCGTGAGGGCAGCTGCGGGGGCCGGGTCACGGGGCTGCGCGGGTCAGCCGAGGCGGGCCACCAGGGCGCGGTACTCGTCCCACAGCTCCTTGGGGGTGTGGTCGCCGAAGGTGTTCAGGTGCTCGGGGACCAGGGCCACCTCCTCGCGCCAGACCTCGGGGTCGACCGAGAGCAGGAAGTCCAGGTCCTCCGCCGACAGCTCCAGGCCATCGGTGTCCAGGGACTCCGGCGTCGGCAGGACGCCGATCGGCGTCTTGACGCCCTCGGCGCGGCCGTCGAGGCGCTGCACGATCCACTTCAGCACGCGGCTGTTCTCGCCGAAGCCGGGCCAGACGAACTTCCCCTGGTCGTTCTTGCGGAACCAGTTCACGTAGTAGATCTTCGGCAGCTTCGCCGGGTCCGCGCTCGCGCCGACCTTGATCCAG
Organism: Streptomyces sp. NPDC048057; assembly: GCF_040653095.1. Lineage (NCBI taxonomy): Bacteria > Bacillati > Actinomycetota > Actinomycetes > Kitasatosporales > Streptomycetaceae > Streptomyces > Streptomyces sp. NPDC048057. The sequence goes on along the minus strand of NZ_JBEZNF010000007.1, from coordinate 92,897 downwards.
TGGGCCATGTAGTCGCCCATGTTGTAGCCGCAGAAGGGCAGCATCGCGAACGGGTCGCGGCGCAGCTCGCCCACCTTGCCCTCGGCGGCAGCGGTCTTCTCGGAGGCGACGTTCGCGCCCAGGAAGACGCCGTGCTGCCAGCTGAAGGACTCGGTGACCAGCGGGACCGCGGAGGCGCGCCGACCGCCGAAGAGGATCGCCGAGATCGGCACGCCCTTGGGGTCCTCCCACTCCGGGGCGACCGTCGGACACTGGGCCGCGGGGACGGTGAAGCGGGCGTTCGGGTGGGCGGCCGGGGTGGTGCTGTCCGGCGTCCAGTCGTCGCCCCGCCAGTCCGTCAGATGCGCCGGGGTCTCCTCCGTCATGCCCTCCCACCAGACGTCCCGGTCGTCGGTGAGCGCGACGTTGGTGAAGACGGCGTTGCCCCACAGGGTCTTCATGGCGTTGGCGTTGGTGTGCTCGCCGGTGCCGGGCGCGACGCCGAAGAAGCCGGCCTCGGGGTTGATCGCGTACAGCTGGCCGTCCTCGCCGAACCGCATCCAGGCGATGTCGTCGCCGATGGTCTCCACGGTCCAGCCGGGGATCGTGGGCTCCAGCATGGCGAGGTTGGTCTTGCCGCAGGCGGACGGGAAGGCCGCGGCGATGTACTTGGGCGACTCGGCCTCGCCGTGCGGCGGGGTGAGCTTGAGGATCAGCATGTGCTCGGCGAGCCAGCCCTCGTCGCGGGCCATGACGGAGGCGATGCGCAGCGCGTAGCACTTCTTGCCGAGCAGGGCGTTGCCGCCGTAGCCGGAGCCGTACGACCAGATCTCGCGGGTCTCCGGGAAGTGCGAGATGTACTTCGTGGAGTTGCACGGCCAGGGGACGTCGGCCTCGCCCTCGGCGAGCGGGGCGCCGAGGGTGTGGACGGCCTTGACGAAGAAGCCGTCGGAGCCGAGTTCGTCGAGGACGGGCCGGCCCATGCGGGTCATGGTGCGCATGGAGACCGCGACGTACGCGGAGTCGGTGATCTCGACGCCGATGGCGGAGAGCGGGGAGCCGAGCGGGCCCATGCAGAAGGGGACGACGTACATCGTCCGGCCGCGCATCGAGCCGCGGAAGACGCCCTGCTCGCCGGCGAAGACCTCCTTCATCTCCGCGGGTGCCTTCCAGTGGTTCGTGGGGCCGGCGTCCTCCTCCTTCTCGGAGCAGATGAAGGTGCGGTCCTCGACGCGGGCGACGTCGGTCGGGTCGGAGGCGGCGTAGTACGAGTTCGGCCGCTTGACCGGGTCCAGCTGGGTGAAGGTGCCCTTCGCGACGAGCTCCTCGCACAGCCGCTCGTACTCCGCCTCGGAACCGTCGCACCACACGACGCGGTCGGGCTGGGTGATCGCGGCGATCTCGTCGACCCAGGAGATCAGCTCCCGGTGGGTGGTGGGCAGGGTGCTGGGGGCGTCCCCGGGGCTGGGGGTAGAGCCGCCGGAGAGCACAGCGTCGCGAGCCACGATCGCTCCTAAATGAGGGTCTTGTTCCACTGACTGCCCCGTGGGGGCTGCGACCCGGATGCCACGCGAGCGCTCATCCGGTGCCGACCGCACTCATCTGATCATCCGTGGGCGGTGCGCATATGTCCAGGGGGCCACTCACGTGAGCATCACCACTCGGGGTGCGGCAGTGACACGTGCGCCGGGGGCGCATCCCGGCCACCGACCGACGGTGCCCGGGACACCCCGGCGTGGCTACCATCCAGGCATGACGTCGCCCGCCGCGCCCGCAGAACCCGCCGCGAATCCCGCCACCGCCGTCCCCTCCCTCCCGCCCCTCCCGGCCAAGCCGCGGCTGCGCGGCTGGCTGCACGCCGCGATGTTCCCCGCGGTCCTGGTCGCCGGGCTCGTCCTCACCGCGCTCGCCGGCTCGACCGAGGCACGGGTGGCCTGCGCCATCTACGTGCTGACCGCCTGCCTGCTCTTCGGAGTGAGCGCGCTCTACCACCGCGGCAACTGGAGCCCGCGCTGCGAGGCCGTACTGAGACGGCTGGACCACGCCAACATCTTCCTGATCATCGCGGGCACCTATACCCCGCTGACGATGCTCCTGCTCCCCGATTCCACCGCTCGGCCGCTGCTGTGGGCGGTGTGGGCCGCCGCCGCGGCCGGCATCGCCTTCCGGGTCTTCTGGGTCGGGGCGCCGCGCTGGCTCTACACGCCCTGCTACATCGCGATGGGCTGGGCCGCCGTCTTCTTCCTCCCCGACTTCATGCACGCGGGCGGGATCGCGGTGCTGGTGCTGGTGATCGTCGGCGGGGTCCTCTACAGCATGGGCGGGGTGGTGTACGGCTTCAAGCGGCCGAACCCCTCGCCGCGCTGGTTCGGCTTCCACGAGGTCTTCCACTCCTTCACGCTGGCGGCATTCGTCGTCCACTACGTCGGGATCTCCCTGGTCGCATACCAGAACTGACGCTCCCCCTCCCCTCCTCCAAGGCCGTGGCGCCCGGCGCGCCGCGGCCTTCGCGCGTCCGGAACCGGACGGCCCGCGTCACGCGTTCGATTGACAGATGAACTTGTTTGAGAGCTACTGTCATTTAACGCTGTCTATCGCTTCTGGGGGTGAGTGCCGTGACCCGTCGTTGGTGGGCCCTGGGTGCACTGGTGATGTGCATGCTGGTCATCGGCTTCGATCTGACGATCCTCAACGTCGCCCTGCCGACCATGGCCGCCGAGTTGGACGCGTCCACCGGCGAGCAGCAGTGGACGGCGGACGCGTACATCGTGGTGTTCGCCGCGCTGATGCTGCCGGCCGGACTGGTCGGCGACCGCTTCGGCCGCCGCCGGATGCTCCTCGCCGGCCTCGGCGTCTTCGCCGCCGGCTCGCTGCTCGGGGCCGTCGCCGACGACGTGCCCACCGTGATCGCGGCCCGGGCGGTGATGGGCGTCGGCGGCGCGCTGATCATGCCGCTCGCCCTGTCCGTGCTCCCGTCCCTGTTCCCCGAGCGGGCGGAGCGCACCAAGGCCGTGGGCGGGGTCTCCGCCGCCGCGGCGGCCGGCATGCCGCTCGGCCCGATCATCGGCGGCTGGCTCCTGGAGCACTTCTGGTGGGGCTCGATCTTCCTGCTGAACGTGCCGATGGTGGTCATCGGGATGGCCGCCTGCCTGCTGCTGCCGGAGTCCCGCGACCCGAGCGCGCCCCGGGTGGACGCGGTCACCGCGGCGCTCACCGTCGGCGGGCTCGGCACGCTGATCTTCGGCGTCATCGAGGCGCCCGTGCGGGGCTGGGCGGACCCGCTGGTCATCGGGGCGTTCGTGCTGGGCGTCGTCCTGCTGACCGCGCTGGTGCTCCGCGAGCGCCGGGCCGTCCGCCCGCTGCTGGACCTGACGCTGCTGGCGAACCGCGGTTTCCTGCTGCCCGCGCTCACCGCCACGCTGGTGACGCTGATCATGGCCGGAATGCTCTTCGTCCTCCCCCAGCACCTCCAGACCGTGCTCGGGTACGACACGCTGGGCACCGGCGTGCGGCTGCTGCCGATGATGGCCGGGCTGGTGCTCGCGGCCCGGGTCACCGGCCCGCTGGTGCGGCGGTTCGGGCCGCACGCGGTGATGTCCTGCGGGCTCGTGGTGCTCTCCTTCGCCGCCTTCCTCGGCAGCACCACCGGCGCCGACGACGGCTACGGCACGACCGCGGTCTGGCTCTCCGTCCTCTCGGTCGGCTTCGGCTTCGCGATCGTCCCCGCGATGGACGCGGCCGTCGGCGCGCTCGACGCGGAGCGCGCGGGTGCCGGCTCCGGGCTGCTGATGACGCTCCGCCAGGTCGGCGGCGCGGTGGGCGTCGCGGTCCTCGGCTCGCTGCTGGCGTCGGTGTACGCGAACCGGCTCGACACCTCCGCGCTGCCGACCCCGGCCGCGGACCGGGCCGAGGAGTCCGTGGTGGCGGCGCACCGGGTCGCGCAGGGGCTCGGCGACGGCTCCCTGGTCTCGGCGGCGAACGACGCCTTCGCACAGGGGATGTCGGCGGTCCTGATCGCCTGTGCCGTCCTCGCGCTGGTGGCGGGACTCGCGGTCGGGGGCCTGGGGCCCCGCGGCGGGCGCCCCGGGCCGGCCGGTGCACCGGACGTGGATCGCGAGGGCAGCGATGCCCGACAATGAGGGCATGGCAGCCACCGCACGTCCCCCCGCCGGCACCCCGAGCGACCTGGTCGCCCTGGCCGGAATGGACGAGCGCCTCGCCCGCACGCTGCCGCAGCTCGGGCTGCGGGAGCGGAAGAAGATCAAGACCCGGATCGCGATCCGCGCGGCGATGTACCGACTGCTGGCGCAGCAGGGGTACGAGTCGACGACGGTGGAGCAGATCGCGGAGGCGGCCGAGGTCTCCCCCTCCACCGTCTTCCGCTACTTCCCCACCAAGGAGGACATCCTCCTCACCGACGAGTTCGATCCGTACCTGGAAGAGCAGTTGCGGAGCCGGCCGGCCGGCGAGGACCCCCTGGTGTCGCTGGTGCACGTCGTCCGGGAGGGGTTGCAGCACGCCCAGCAGGAGACGTACGCCGAGATCGCCCTGCGGACCCGGCTGATCCTGGAGGTGCCGGCGCTGCGGGCCCGGATGACGGAGACCATGGCCGCGACGTCCCAGGTGCTCATCCGCGCCATCGCGGACCGCACCGGCCGCTCCCAGGGCGACCTCGAACTGCGGGTCTTCGCGGCGGCGGTGCTGGGCGCCCTGCGCGAGGCCCTGGTGGTCTGGGCGGAGCGGGGCCACGAGGACGATCTGATGGATCTGGTCGACGAGGCGCTCGGCGTGCTCAGGAACGGTCTGCACGACTGACGCCCCCCCGTCGAGGCGGCGCCGGAGGCGCCGGGGCCGGGGGTGCCGTACGCCCCCGACCCCTCGGCATCAGCCGCGGTCCCCCTTGCCGCAGGCGATGCCGTCCCTGTTGCGGTCCAGCCCGAAGGGGTCCTTGCGACCGTTGCGCACCAGCCGTGGGTACTGGCGCTCGGCCAGCCAGTCGCAGCGCGCCTCGGCCGTCGCCGGCACCGCCTTCGGGAAGGCGGCCGGCACGCACACCCCGACCGGGCCGTACGCCCGTTGACACCCGTCGACCGTGGGGCTGACCGGCGCCGACGAACGCTTCTTCAGCGGCTTCTTCGCGGGCTGCGCCAAGGCGTCGGCGAAGTCGTGGACGTGGGCGGACGCGGCCGGAGGGGACGGGGCGTGGCGCTCCGCCGCGCGGACCGGGGATCCGGTCGCGGGCCCGGTCGCGGGTCCGGCGGTGGGCCCGGACGCGGGTCCGGCGGTGGGCCCGGACGCGGGTCCGGTGGTGGGCCCGGACGCGGGTCCGGTGGCCGGACCGAGGTGGACCCACTTCGCCACCGACGGCACCCCGTTCGCGTCGACCGCGAACAGCATGTACCAACCGGGCGGCGCCAGATTCGGGTTGCTGGTGACGTTGAGGTCGACGGCGTTGCCGCCGTGCACCGTCAACGGCAGGTCGACGAACCGCTGGTTGGGGTCGGAGGAGTGGGTGACCGCCGCCGGGCGGATCAGCTCGGCCTTGGCGATCGGCCGGTCGACCGTGATCCGCTGGGTGTCGCCGTGGTTCCAGCGGTCGTCCGGCACCGCGGTGATCTGCGGCCGGGGTCCCTTGAAGAGGTACGGCGGGCTGTAGACGGACACCTCGTGGTTCCAGGTGTTGTTCCCCGGGTTGTCGCCCGTCGACATCACCCGCCCGTCCGGCAGCAGGAACGACGACGAGTGGTAGCCGCGCGGCACCGGGTCCTTCGCCATGTCCGGCCGGTACGTGTCGGTCACCGGGTCGAACATGGACGCCTCGTACACCGGGTCGGCCCGGTCGTGCAGCCCGCCCCCGGTCTCGAAGACCTGCCCGTCCGGCAGCAGTACGGCGGAGACGTACATCTTGCCCTCGCCGCCCCGCTGCGGGCGGCGGCCCTGCCCCTGGTCCACCTCGCCCTGCGGCAGCAGCGGCCCCGGCCGGTAGCGGGGGCTGGGCTCCTTGAGGTCGATGATGTCGGTGAGGCGGTTGGCGACCGGGTTGCGCTCGTTGTTGCCGCCGCCGACGGTCAGCACCCGCTGGTCCTGCGCGGGCGGCAACAGCACGCTCGCCGACTGGTCACGCTCGTCCTTGTTCTGGAGGCCGGGGACGTCGGTGATGGTGTTGCGGTCGTAGTCGTAGATCGACGCGCCGGTGCCCGGGGTGCCGTTGCCGAAGACGTGGCTGCCCGAGTAGAAGAGCCGGCCGTCCTGCATCAGGATCATCGACGGGTACAGCCCCCAGTACGACCAGGTCTGGTTGACCTGGCTGATGGGCAGCCAGCGGTTCTGCGCGGCGGAGAACCGCTCGGCCGTGACGTTGCCGGTGGAGTCCTCCTTGAGTCCGCCGAAGGAGAGCACGTCGCCGTTGCCGAGGACGGTCGCCGAGGGGTACCAGTGCCCGTCGTGCATGTCGTTGGTGCGGACGTACGCCTCGGTGTCCGGGTCGAAGACGTAACTGTCCTTCAGCCCCTGGTAGCCGAGGCGGCCGTCGGCCGTCGGATAGCCCTTGTTGCCGCTCATGATCAGGACCTTGCCGTCCTGGAGCTGCACGTGACCGGCGCAGAACAGGTCGGCGGGGGTCGGGACCTGCTTCCACGTGCCGTGCGCCGGGTCGTACACGGCGGAGGTGAAGGTGCCGGCCGCGAAGGCCGCGGGGTCGTTGCCGGAGCCGGCGATCACCAGCACCTTGCCGTTCTTCAACACCACCGAGTGCATGGAACGCACCGGGTTGCGGGTCGGCAGCACGTCCCAACGGCCCTTGGCGCACTCCTCGGCGGTGCCGGTGCAGCCCGGTTGCGGCACCGGGACGGTGACCTCCTCCATCGCGTGGTCGTCGGTGGTGACCGAGCCGAGCCCGTACACCGAAACGCCCCAGGCGATCCGGTCCGTACCGGGCGGCACGGCGGGGGTGCGGACCTCGGCCCGTGCGTAGCCGGGGCTGACCGGCAGGGTCATCAGGTCCGTCCAGTACTGCCAGCCCCCGGTGGCGTCGCGTCGGAAGAGGGTCACGGCGGCGTCGGGCGTGGTGCTCTTGTACCAGAGGGACAGGTCGTACTGACGGGTCGGCGTGACGCGCGGCGCGCAGAGCGTGTTCTCCGCGATCAGCGCCTTGCGGTCGCCGTTCACGCGGCGGGTGAGCGTGACCTTCATGGCGGCGGAGCCGGTGCGGGCGTCGGCGACGGTGTCGAAGGAGACGTCGTTGTCGCCCCACCCCGCCTTCTGCCAGCACTCGGGCATGCCGTCGCCGCCCGGGCCGCCCGGCGTCTCGAAGCCGGGGTTGCGCATCAGGTTCGGCCCGGCCGTGGCGGGGGTGGGCGAGGAGACGAGCAGGGCGGCGCTCACGGCCGCGGCGGCCAGCAGCGCGAGCGATTTTCGGCGGCGGGATGCGGCTGTCGGCATGGCGGGGTCCTCCGTGCTTCCGTGGCTTCTGCGCTTTCCGTGGCTTTCCGCGCTTCCTCGGCTCAGCGGGTGTCGGCGGTGGAGCCGGTGATGCGGCGGATCTCGATCCGGTCCTCGCCGGTGCCGAAGACGGCGACCGGGGCGGAGTTCGCCAGCGCCGCCTGCACGTTCGGCAGGGTCGGGGCGTCCCGACGGACCGTCAGCGTGGAGACGACGTAGTCCAGGTCGCGCCAGCCGCGCGGCATCGTCTTCGTCACCTTGGGGTCGAGGTCGGCCTTGTAGAACCAGATCGCGCCGACGCTGGGTTCGTAGCCGGCGTGGACGAGGTCGAGCCAGAGCGCGTCGTCGACCAGGACCCGGGTGGACGCCGGATCGCCCACCCGCTCCTCGAACCAGGCGGCGGCGGCCCGGTAGTGCTTGTTGGCGTCCTGGGTGAGGGCGTCGTGGTTGCCCTCGACCCAGCGGGGCGTCAGCAGGGCGGCGGCGGTGAGGGCGAGCGCGGCGACCGCGATCCGGCGCGTACGGGGAGGGCGTACGGCCTTGTCGTCGGGGCGCGCGGTGCGGCGCCGATGCAGGATCGCGTGCACCGCGCTCGCCGCCGCGCCCGCGAGGACCAGGGCGAGGAACGGCAGGGCCTGGATGACGTACATCGCGGGCAGATAGCCGTCGGGTCGGAACGCCACCAGGGTCAGCAGGGCCACGGCGAGCGCGGGCCCGGCGAGGGCGCGCGCGGTCACCGACCACCGCAGCGCCAGCAGCAGGAGCAGGGCCGCCGCCGCGCCGGCGAACGGGAGCACCGGGTCGTAGTACAGCCACGCCTCGAACGTCTTGTGCGAGCCGCTGCCCACGTCGAGGAGGAATCCGGAGCCGGGGCGGCTGAGTTGGTAGCGGATGCCGTCGATCAGCGACACGTGGTGCGGGCTGGCGAAGAACTCGTTGTTGAGCAGGGCGTACAGCGGATACATCAGACCGATCAGCGCACAGGACGTCACGGCGCCCGTGACCGCGAACTTGCGGGTGTCGCGGTGGCTGTGGCGCCAGAGCGTGAGCAGCAGGGCGGGCAGGACCAGCAGCATCGTCTCCTTGGAGAGCACGGAGACGGCGCCCGCGACGCCGGCGCCGAACTGGTGCCACAGGTGTCGGCGGGGGGACGCGGCCAGGCAGAAGGCCAGCAGCATCCACATGACGGCGATGTTGTCGAGGAAGATCTCCCGCTGGAAGTGGACGGAGAGCGGGGAGAGTCCGAAGAGCGCCGTGGCGAGGGCGGCGGCCCACCGGGGCAGGAAGAGCCGGCGGGCCAGGACGTAGACGAGGACCGCGCTCACCGCGCTGATCAGCAGCATCGCGAAGCGCATGGTGGCCACCGTCATCGCTTCGGGCACGAGGAGGGCGGGGAGGTAGGTGAGCCCGGCGAGCTGGATCCAGCCGAGGGGCGGATGGTCGTACCAGTACGTGTAGTGGGCCAGGCCCTCGCCCTGCTGGATCGCCCACGCCTGGGACAGGTACGTGCCCTCGTCGTCGCTGAGGGCGGGGAAGCCGGTGATGTTCCAGCCCTGGACGAGCACGATCACGGTCAGGAGACCGAGGCATATCAGCAGGTCGGGGCGGGAGGACCGGAAGCGTATGACGGGGCGGGGCTCGGTGCGGCCGGTGCTGGTGTCCCTGGTGCGCTGCGTCGGCACGGTCTTCGGTTCCGTGGTGACGGCGGCCGGCTGGGCGCTCCTGCCCGGGGTGGTGGCGTCGGGCGTCGTGGCCTCGGGCGTGGTGTCTTCTGGCGTGGTGTCTTCGGGCGTGGGCAGGGTCGTCGTCACCGGTGGGCGTCCTCTCCGAGCGCGGCGGTGGCGGCGCGGAGTTCGGCTCCGGCCGGGACGCGGGTGTCGGTGAGGTGGGCGCCGACATGGCTCGTCAGCTCCCACTCGTTGCGTCCGCGCTGCTCGCGCCAGACCGCGCGCAGCGCCGCGCCCGCGAGGAGGACCTGGTAGAAGGGGCCGCCGGCGATGAGCTTGAGGTAGTGCACGAAGCGGACGCGCAGCCCGTACTGCTTGCCGAAGTCGTGCAGTCCGACGACCTCGAAGATGAAGGTGACCACGGCCGCGATCGCCGGCAGGAAGGTCACCATCGCGACGCCCACGGACACGTCGAAGAAGATCGCGACGGCGGTGTTCAGGGGGATGACCACCCCGGAGAACGCCTGGAGGAAGGGGGTCATCAGGGTGTAGCGGGCGAGCAACCGCTGTCCCCGGCCTGGCAGTTGCCGCCAGTCCTTCTTCCGGTACACCTGGAGGAAGCCCTGGTTCCAGCGGGTGCGCTGCTTGAGCAGGCTCAGCAGGGTGTCGGGGGTCTCCTCCCGGGTGACCATGTCGCTGTCGTACGCGACGACGACCTTCTTGCCGACGGAGGAGAGCCGCACGCCCAGGTCGCAGTCCTCGGCGAGGCACTCGGGGTCCCAGCCGCCCGCGTCCCGCAGCACCCGGGTGCGGACGAAGACGGTGTTGCCGCCGAGCGGGATGAAGCCCTTCTCGGCGTGCAGGTGGAGCCGGCTGCGGAACCAGAAGAAGTACTCCAGGCAGTTGCGCAGGCTGTACCAGGAGGAGTGGAAGTTGATGAGCTGCACGCCGCCCTGGACGACGTCGGCGCCGGTGGTGGTGAAGGCGTGGTCGACGTGGGCCAGCAGTTCGGGGTGGACCTGGTCCTCGGCGTCGAAGACCCCGACGACGTCGCCGCGACAGTGCGGCAGCGCGGTGTTGAGCGCCTTGGGCTTGTTCTTCTTCTCGTGGGTGTCGGTGATGACGCGGACCCGCAGCGGGTGGCGCCGGGCGGCCCGTTCGGCGACGGCGGTGGTCTCCGGATCGTCGTGGCCGACGATGACGATGATCTCGTAGTTGCCGTGGCTGGACTCCAGCAGCCGCTCGATGGTGTGCTCCAGCACCGCCTGTTCGTGGCGGGCGGGGAGCAGCAGCGAGAAGGAGAGTCCGACGTCGCCGTCGGGCTGGTCGAAGCTGGTGGCGGCCAGGGTCTCGGGCGTGCGCCAGGCGTGCATCTGCCACCAGAGCGTGAAGACCGCCATGAAGAACAGGGCCATGGAAATGGCCACGACGAACACCGATAACAGCACGAAGTCCCCCCTTGAACCCCCGCGCGCGGCGTCAGGACCCCCCTGCCGGCGTACGCGCCCGGCGCAGTCGGGTGGTCGACACACTCCCCTGTGTGCACTCCCGGCTACCCCATGTCGATGATGGGGGGACTTTATCGCCGATGTGTGAAAATCCGGTGTTCATCTGATAATCGTTGACGCGATGTCGAACTTTGGCGCGTTTCCAGCCATCGATGGATCATCGACGATCGAACGGGACCGGCGAAGGGGGCTCCGGCGCCCGGTCACTGCGCCGCGGCGGGCCCCAACTGTGCGGCCAGCTCGGCGGGATCGCCGGTGGGCGTACGACAGGTGAAGGCCCGGCAGACGTACGCGGCGGCCCGCCCGTCCACCAGGGGCCGCCCCCGCAGCAGCGGGAACTCCTCGCCGTCCGGCTCGCCCGCGGCCACGACCGCGCCCGGCGCGGTACCGAGCAGCGCGGTGCGGTGCAGTTCCACCGCGGCCGGGTCGCCCGCCAGCCCGACGACGGCGACCTCCCGCGGCCCGTCCAACAGCGCCTCCGCCACCGCGAGCCCCCACCCGATGAACCGCGGCACCCGCGGACCGAGCGCCTTCACCACCCCGAGCGCCTGCTCGGCGGCGGTGCGATGGGCCTCGGAGCCGGTGTGCGCGGCGTACGACAATAGGGCGCCCGCGGCAGCGCTCCAGCCGGAGGGGGTCGCGTTGTCCGTCGGGTCCTGGGGCCGCCGGATCAGCTGCTCGGCGTCGTGCGCGGTGTCGAAGAGGGTGCCGTTCTCCCCGGTGAACTGGTCGATCACCAGGTCCAGCAGGACCCCGGCGAAGTCCAGCCACACGCCTTCGCCCGTGACGCCGGCGAGGGCGACGAAGCCCTCGGCCACGTCCGCGTAGTCCTCCAGGACACCGGCGTTCGCACCGGGAACGCCGTCCTTGGAGGTGCGGACGAGCCGGACATGGCTGTCCATGTGCACCCGCACCAGCAGATCGGCGGCCTCGGTGGCCCGCTCGATGAGATCGGGCCGGTCGAAGTACGCACCGGTCTCGGCGAGCGCGGCGATCGCCAGGCCGTTCCACGCGGCGACGACCTTGTCGTCCCGACCCGGCCGGGGCCGCTGCTCACGCGCCGCGAACAGCCGCGCCCTGATGTCCTCGACGGCTTCGGCGTCGGCGCTCTCGACGTCCGTGACGTCCTCCCGACGCGGCAGTTGGAGGACGGACGCGCCCTCCTCGAAGGTTCCCGCCTCCGTCACCCCGTAGACCTCCGCGGCGAGACGCGCGTCCTGCTCGCCGAGGACCTCGCGCAACTGCTCGGGCGTCCACACGTAGAACGCGCCCTCGGCCGCGTTCCCCTCCGCGTCGTGGCTGTCCGCGTCCAGCGCGGAGGCGAAGCCCCCCTCGGCGGTGCGCAGCTCGCGCACCATGAAGTCCGCGGTGTCCAGGGCGACCCGCCGGGCCAGCTCGGACCCGGTGGCGCGCCACAGGTGCGCGTACACCCGGCACAGCAGCGCGTTGTCGTACAGCATCTTCTCGAAGTGCGGCACGACCCACTCGCGGTCGACGGCGTAGCGGGCGAACCCCCCGCCGAGCTGGTCGTGGATGCCGCCGCGGGCCATCGCCTCGCAGGTGTCGACGGCCATCTGCAACGCGCCCTCGGCGCCGGTGCGGGCGTGGTGGCGCAGCAGGAACTCCACCACCATCGCCGTCGGGAACTTCGGCGCGCCCCCGAACCCCCCGTGCCGCTCGTCGTACTCCCTGGCGAGCCCGAGCAGCGCCTGCGCCAACTCGTCCTCCCCCGGCACGCCCTCCCCACCGTGCGCCAGCGACCGCCCCGCCAGATCCCGCGTGACCTTCCCGGCGACCTCCGCGACCTCCTCGCGCCGCTCCGCCCACGCCGTCGCGACCCCCTCCAGCACCTGCCGGAAGGAGGGCATCCCGTGCCGCGGCTCGGGCGGGAAGTACGTCCCGAAGTAGAAGGGCTCCCCCTCCGCCGTCAAGAAGACGGTCATGGGCCAGCCCCCCTGCCCGGTGGCCGCCTGCACCGCCTCCATGTACACCGCATCGACATCCGGCCGCTCTTCGCGGTCGACCTTCACCGCGACGAAGTGCTCGTTCAGATACGCGGCGGTCACCTCGTCCTCGAAGGACTCGTGCGCCATGACGTGGCACCAGTTGATTTGTCGTCAGAAGCGGTAACCAATGGCAGGATGCGTACCCTACCGAGAGGAGGATGGGTACGTCCCGCCTTGCTGCTTCTGACATCGCCTCCTCTCCCCACTCCCACCAGTCCACAGGATTGGTGGCGTGCTGCTGGAGATACGGCGACTGGGCGTGCACCAGTCGATTCACCATGCCCGCAGTATCCCAGACCCTCCACCCACCGCGCGGACCGATCAGCCAACACGCCGAGTATCTGCCCCTCGCGACCTGCGCCAACGCTTCGCAGCAGCACAGCTTCAGAGCATCGATTGGCGCTCCGCCACTGCAGCATCGCTCCCCAAGCCAAGCAGCGACCGGCCGTAGCCGTCAGTGTCAGGCAGCCCGCTCTGCAAGTCAGCCAGGGCTGGTAAATCAGCCCAAACGGTCACACGGTGACCGCTTCGAGGCTACTGTCTTGGCCCAAGTGCGCGCCCTGACAGGAGCGATCGTGAGCGCAGGTCAGCCAGAGTCTTCCGAACAGCCGCAGTCCGTACCGAAGGTGAGCCCGCCCAGGGTCACGAGGACGGACGTCAAGAACTTCCGTCTTCTGCGGGACGTCAGCATCGCCTTCGACAAGGACGTCACCGTCTGTGTGGGCCGGAACAACACCGGAAAGACGTCACTGGCGGAGGTACTGAGCAGGTTCCTCCGCCCTGGCGACATCAGGCTCCGTGTAGAGGACTTCTCTACAGAGGCGTACTCAGAGTTCTCCCAGGCATACAAGACGTTCACCACTGGAGACGAGGAAGCCGCGCGAAAGCTGCTCCCAGAGATCTCGCTGACCGTCTTCATCAGCTACGACAAGGAGACCACTGAGTACGGCCCCCTCGGCTCGCTCATCGTCGACCTCGATCCGGACTGCACCGAAGTGGTTGTGACTGTCCGCTACGCACTGAGGCCCGGCGCAATGAAAGATTTCTTTCGGGACGGGCCAAACGACTTGGCAGAGGGTTGGGGTGATTCGCTCCTCCTCTCCCTGGTAGGCCCTCGAATCCCTCACCTCTTCGAGCGATCCGCCATGGCCGTGGACCCAGCCGATCCGACGAACTTCCGCCAGGTTTCGATGAGCGAGGTCGCCAGAGCAATCAAGGTCGATTTCGTGAAAGCGCAGCGCGGCCTCGACGACGAAACGGAGCGACCCAAGGAGCCGATCGGCAAGGTCTTTGAATCGCTTTTCGTCGGAGCATCGAAGGCAGATGAAAACTCTCCCCTCAGGGACTTCGCCGATGATGCGGAAGCCGCTTTGGGAGAGATCTTTTCCAACCTGGATGGAAAAATCCAGGACATGTACGACAAGATGGCACCCACCGTCTCCGACTTCGGATATCCCGGCCTGGGGAACCGAAATTTCTCCACTCGGACCACCCTCGACGCAAAACGTCTTCTGGCGAACTTCACGAGCATCAGGTACCCAGGATCGGCAGGAATCGAACTACCCGAGTCGTACAGCGGCCTGGGGTCTCGAAATCTCCTCCTAATCCTACTTACGCTCTTCAGTTACTATCGGGATTACGCGGCCCACCGCAACCAGTCCTGTATCCACTTGATCTTCATCGAGGAACCCGAAGCGCACCTGCACCCCCAGATGCAGGAGATCTTCATTAACCAGCTCGGGGTATTCAAGAAGAACTTCCCCGCCACGGATCAGAAGTCGAATTCCTGGAACGCGCAATTCCTCGTAACTACTCACTCCGCTCATATCGCCAACAGGGTGGGGTTTTCCGCAGTTCGATACTTCCGACTGGATGAGCACAGCGAGCCGGATGGCGCCACTAGCTCACAGGTTCTGAACCTTGCCGATGCCCCGGGAGTGAGCAAGGAGTTCCTGCACAAGTACCTGACCTTGACGAGAGCCGACCTCTTCTTCGCCGACAAGGCCATCCTGATCGAGGGAACGAGCGAACGCCTCTTCATTCCCGCCGCAATCGCGAGGCTCGACCAAGCCAGCGGGGTAGGGGGAGGGAGCCTGGGGAGCCAGTACGTCACCGTCATGGAGGTCGGCGGCGCCTACGCTCACCTCTTCTATCCGTTCCTGGACTTCTTGGGGCTTCCGACGCTCGTCATCACCGACCTCGACGCAGTAAAGCCCGACTCCTCCAAGAAGCTCAAAAGCTGCTGCGCGACCGAAGGAACCACAACCTCAAACGAGGGGATCAAAAAGTGGTTCAACAACGAAAAAATCACCCTCACCGAACTGGAAAAGTTCGCCGCTCAAGAGATGCCCGTGATCGAGCGACGCGGGCTCGCCTACCAGGTGCCGGAAATTCCCGGCGGCGCGTGCGGGCGAACATTCGAGGATGCGTTCATCCTGGCCAACCCCGGAATCTTCAACCTGGAAGATTTCGCAACCATGAGCGTTGCGGAGCAGGAGCAGGAGGCTAGAGACCTGGCCAAGGGGCAGAAGAAAAGCAACTTCGCCCTCCGCTTCGCCGTCATGGAGGAGAATTGGAATATCCCACGCTACATCAGACGCGGTCTCGAATGGCTGCTTCGCCAGAAACCGACACTGACCGAGGCGAACGTGCCGGAGCCCAACGCCGAACACAGTGAAACACCGCCGGAAAGCCAGGTGGCAGTGCGATGAAGACCTCCACCTTCCTAGAAGGTGCCACGGCGGACCACGAAAGCCAGCATGCGCTGCGGCAGATTCTCGCTTCCCTGGACAGTCGCCGCAATTTCAAGTTGGAGGCCGGCGCTGGTGCAGGCAAGACCCACTCGCTGATCGACACGCTTCGGCACATCCTAGAAAACCGTTCGGAATACTTGCCACAAGATGGCCAACAAGTAGCATGCGTCACCTATACCAACGTCGCCCGCGATGAGATCATAAGCCGCACCGACGCCAGTTCCCATGTTTTTGCTGGAACGATCCACGGCTTTCTGTGGGAGATTATTTCCGGATTTCAAAAAACACTTGCTCAAGAGATCAGCACGCTTCCTAGTTGGGATCGATTGTTGGCCGAAGAAGGCCCCATAGACGGCTTCTCGATCAGCTATGATCTGGGCTTTCGCCGCATTAGGGACGGCGTCGTCCGGCTCCATCACGACGATGTCCCAGCTCTCGCCATCAGGCTCTTTGAGCGGAAGAAATTCCGGTCGCTTGTTGCCGATAGGTTTCCAATCATCTTCATCGACGAATATCAGGACACTCCCGCCGGTTTGGCGGAAGCCATGATCGGCGATACTGCGACCCAGCCCACTGGGTCAACTTACGGATTCTTCGGGGACCACTGGCAGCAGATCTACGATCGAACCTGCGGAACGATAGACCACCTTCCGGTGACTGCGATCGACAAACGAGCGAACTGGCGCTCCAGCCCGACCGTCGTGAGCCTGCTTAACCACATGCGGCCCGAACTTCCCCAAGCTCCAGTCCCTGATCGCAAGACCGGCTCTGTCGTGGTCTATCACACGAATTCCTGGACCGGCCCTAGAGAGTCGCGTTCGAAGAAGGGGCAGATCCCTGACATAACTTTGAAGGAAACTCTTCGCCTCGTCACAGAGGACGCCCGGCTGCGAAATCTGACCCCCCAGAACGAACCACTGAAGACCCTTATGCTCACCCATTCGTCAATCGCTGGCGAGCTAGGCTTCGGCAATATAAATGATGTCTTCCGATATAATGACGACTACGTCCGCAAACAGGACGAGGTAGTGGCTTTCCTGCTGGAAACCCTGGAGCCGGCCTGCGAGTATTTTCGCAATAAACGGTACGGCCCGGTATTCGACGCTCTTAAGCGCTCTCGCCCTCGCATGAAAGATCGCCGCGATAAAACCGGCTGGGCAGAACTTTTCCATCGCCTCGACGAGGCCCGTAACAGCGGCACGGTCGGAGATGTCCTGGATATCGTGCTGCAGCAGAGCTACTTCTCCCCTCCCCGGGCAGTTCACGACCGTCAACGGAAGTGGGCGGAAGCGCTGAGCGTTCTGGAGCCCGGACAGGTGCCGTCAGAGCCGAGGCGGATCGTCGAGTACGGAAAACTCCGAGAAGTCCAGTATCGCCAGATCATAGCTCTCCGCGAATACGTGGACGAAAAGACACCGTTCTCCACCCAGCATGGCGTCAAGGGCGAGGAATACCCATCCGTACTGGCTGTGTTCGGTGGCTGGTCCCTGTACAACTTTCCGAAGATGCTGGCTGACTTCTCTCGCCGTCAATTGCTCAACGATGAGGATCGCAAGAGGTTCGAGCGGTCGCGAAATCTCTTCTACGTTGCGTGCTCGCGCGCTCAAGAGAACCTAGCCCTGCTCTTCACCACGGAGCTCCCTAAGGAAGCTCTGAAGACCATGGAGGAGTGGGTCGGTCCACTCAACATCGTTGCGGTCGCCTACTCCGCTGACGGCTCTCCTCGGATCAGCCGCCCAGGCGAAGCCAGTTCAGGATCCACTCGATGAGGGCCTTCTTCCCGAAACGGGAAGAAGGCCGACCGGTGGAGTGGCAGACACCACAGCCTCGGACTGCGCGCCCGGGGCCAAGCCCGGCCGCCTCGCCCTCAGTACTTCCGAGAATGGGCTCAAAGTAGAGTTCTGCCCTACCGAGCATAGGCTCTCATTCCATCCCTCGACGATCGGCGAGGGATGGATTTTCGGATTAAGGGTTCAGCCAGTCCCGGTCGGGCCGTGCCAGGAGGCGAGCGTTCTTGAGGGCCGCCGCAAGCGCAAGAACGGTCTCGCCGTGATATTCGTCGCCCACTCGCCGGACCACCAGCGCCAGCTGCGCTTCTGCGGTGCCACGCAATGCGAGCGGTAGAAGCAGTTGGACCTCACCTCTGTGGAACTGCGGAACCGCTGCCTTGTAGTTGCGGGCAACTCGCTCGACAGCACGGTCAATCGCTGATCGAGTGAGCATTAGGGCCATTGCTTGATCGCGTAGATCCGAGGGGTATCGCGAGATGTTGTCCTTGACGAAATGGTCCCAATCCAGAATCAGCGGAAGGCGCGGATCGTAAAAGAGGACCGACGGATCTGACCAATAGGTGGCCCTGGCGGGGCGTGGTGAAAACAGTCCGGCAAGTCGCCCGTCGGACTCCTTCATCCACCCTTGGTGGCGCCACGGGTACCCGTCCTCGTCCGACTTCTCTG
Source organism: Streptomyces sp. NPDC048057 (assembly GCF_040653095.1). Lineage (NCBI taxonomy): Bacteria > Bacillati > Actinomycetota > Actinomycetes > Kitasatosporales > Streptomycetaceae > Streptomyces > Streptomyces sp. NPDC048057. Next base: position 75,088 of record NZ_JBEZNF010000007.1, on the reverse strand, counting down.
CGAGGATCCCGTAGATCTCCTCCTGATTTTGGGTCACCAGGCCGGTATTGAAACCCGCTCGCTTGCCGTCCGTTGTCTCCCCATACGCTATCTTTCCCTGATCCAGCAGGCGCGCGAAGGTGTGCTGGATGTAACTGCGAAGGATCGGTAGATCCGCTGGTGAGGTGCCACTGCCTTCGGTGTCGTCGAGCAGCTCGTCATCTTCGTCCGGGCTGTTCATAATCCATGCTTCACCCTCTGCCAGGTTCGCAAGGTCTTGCCATGATGCCGCAGGCATGCGGACGAATCGCTGCAGAGGCTCTCTCGGGTCCAGGCGTTTGACGCGCTTCGCCACTGGGCCCTTGGCGCCGGGCTCGATCTCGAATTCCACCTTCTCTCCGGTTGAGAGCGTGGCGCGAGTTGAGCTGGGGCGAAGGATCTCGGTGTGGTGAACGAAGGATGAATTTCCCGTATCGGCGTCGACGATGTAGCCGAACCCCTTCAAATGGTCAAACTCCTGGACGGTTCCATACTGCCGATCGGCTGGAAATTCCAGGTTTGCCACGCGGGTCTTTCCAGTAGTTGGATCGGGTTCCGTTGATACCAGTACCTTCTCCCCTTCCACTAGACATCGGTATCCTCGACCGGGGAGGGTTGAAATATGCACAAATGCTGTCTCATTGGAAGAGTTGAGTCTCACCATCCCAAAGCCGCGGATGGAATTCCACCATTCAACGACCGCGCCCGTCGAACCGGCCTGGTCGTTCGATGCGGGGGCCACAGGGTGGGGAGTGATCCGCGGTGATTGGGCTGTGCTCGCATCGGCCGATCGGTGGGGCATGTTGGCGGGCGTCGGGCGGCCCGATTCGTGCGGCATTGGGGTTACCTCCTCAGGTTTGGGGGTCTCACATCGAGGCATCGAGCAATGTATCCAGGATCTCGCCGGTGCAGACGGGAATGTGTGAGCACCGCGCGAGCGGACGGGATGGATCGAACGGTTGCATGGTGGATCACGGAACCTGCCGCGCTGACCTGCAGGTTCAGCACCATGCGGCATCACGTGTCACGTCCCGTCGTGATCCGGGTTCTTCTTGTAACACGATCTCGTGGATGTGGGCTGGTGGGCCGTATCCGGTGTGACGATTCGTCCGTTGGTGGTGGCGTGAGTGCACCGTGGATGGTCGATGACGAGTTGTGGGCGCTGATCGAGCCGGTGCTTCCGCCGTGGCCGGAGCGGTCCCCGGGGCCTCGGCCGGTGGACGACCGGTTGTGCCTACAAGGCGTCCTGTTCGTACTGTTCACCGGCATCACCTGGCAGCAGCTTCCACCGGAGCTGGGCTTCGGCAGACGTGCTGGCGCCGGCTGTGCCGGTGGCACGACGCCGGAGTGTTCGACCAGGTCCACCGGCTACTGCTCGCCGAGTTGAACGCAGCCCAACGGATTGACTGGACGCGCGTGGACGCCTCCCACGTGCGCGCGAAAGGGTGCCCTTATGGTCTTTGTCAAGCAGTGGCGGCGGTAGGGGCTGGTAGAGGGTGCCGTCTCTGAGCATGGCGAACAGGACGTTAATGCGGCGGCTCGGGAGGGCGACGAGGGCGGCGACGTGGTGCTTTCCCTCGCGGCGTTTCCGGTCATAGTAGGCCTGTGACTCCGGTTGCGAACGCCACGAGGTAGAAGGCCCGTTTGAGCCGCTTGCTGCCGCGCCGAGAGGGGTGCTCGCCGCAGATGACGGAGCCGAGGCCGGCGTAGGCCGCGAGATGTCCGGCGCTCGAGAAAAGCGCTCGCGTCGCCGATGTCGAGAGGATCCGGGCAGGCCTGCTGGCTCCACCTGGAGCAGCTGCTGCAAGACCGGCAGCACAGCGATGCTCGTGCAAGCCAGCCCGACATCAAGGCCTGGCAAGAGCAGCGTCCCCGAGCCGCAGAACAGTACGCTGGGCCGAGCAGCACCGAGCCCGTCGAGTCCCGAGGAGGTACGCCGATGACCGCCGAGATGGTCGCTCCCGAGTGGATGCACCACCAGATCACCGTGGACGAGTACGACTCCTGGTCCGAGGAGCAGTGTGCGGGTATCGAGATCGTGGACGGGATGGTCGTCGTGAGCCCGAGTGCCTCCAAGCGGCACAACCGCCTGGCCCGGATCCTGGCGAACACCCTGGATACGGCCGCTGGTCCGGACTGGAACGCCGACACGGACTTCGATGTCCGGTTGCAGGACGTGCCACTCGCCAACCGGCGGCCCGATGTCGTGGTCTACCGGGCCGAGACCATCGACATCACGCCCACCCGCCCGGAACACGTCCTCCTGGTCGTCGAGGTCGTGTCACCGGGCTCGGAGACCACTGACCGCATCGTGAAGGTGGATCAGTACGCCCAAGCCGGCATCGCCTTCTACTGGCGGATCGAGCAGACCGCCAACGGCGTCCCTCTCGTCTACACCTACGTCCTTGATCCCGCGAGCCGGTCCTACCGCGACGCGGACGTGTTCACGGGCACGATCAGGACGGCCGCTCCGTTCGCAGTCGAGATCGACCTCAGCACGATCTGACTCGTCCCCCGGACGATGGCTGGCCGGTCTCGGGCGAGGCGGGCCAACTGGTCTTCACCTCAGGCGCCTACGTCCCGAGACCCTCATCGTACGTGTCCGCGCCAGCACTCCTTGGAAACATCCCAGGTCAGGACTACCTGGTTGTGTTAAGTCACTGGCACCAGTGACATGCGGAGTAGCCGACCGACAGCAGCACGGGCACGTTGCGCCGCCGCGCCTCCTCGAACGCCTCCGGCGTCCAGGGCCACCAGTCCACCGGATTGTCAGCGTGCTGAAGGAGATAAGGCGAGGTCGCACCAGCCAGCCGGTTCATGCGAGCCAGCCTCTCACAACGCCTGACGCGGCCAGCGAAACCCGCACGAGCCCGCCTCGCTCGGCCGAATCCACGCGTGGGCCGTCACGAGGCGAGTGGCGCCTTCCCTTGATGGTCGGCTTTCCCAGGGTTCCTCCGGTTCGGGCGACCCGACATAGCGAACCCGGGGCCGGGGAGTCGGGTGTCACCGCAGGAGCACCAGCTTTCCGACGGTCCGTCCCGCGCGGCTCTCCTCGACCGCCGCGTGCACGCCCTCCAGCGTCAGCGGGAAGGTGCGCGAGAGGTGCGCGCGGAGTTGGCCGGTCTCGGCCAGGGCGTTCACGCGGCGCTGGAGGTCTCCGGACGCCTTGAGGAAGACGGGGACGTACTTCCTTCCCCGCGGTCCCGCGCCGCGCAGCCTGCGGGCGGTGATCGTCGACAGGAGTCGGGCCGCGGAGGCGGGGGTGACCACGCCGTCCTCGTCGCGGGCGATGGTGACGAACCGTCCGCCCGGCCGCAGGACGTGCTGCGCGCGGGTCCACTGTTCGCGACCGCCGACGCAGTCGATCACCACGTCGAACGAGTCCGCGCCGAAGCTGGCGGACAGGTCGGTCTCGTGCCTGTCGATGGCCTCGTCCGCCCCCATGGACCGGACGAACTCGTGGTTCCGCGCGCTGGCGACGCCCACCACGTGGGCCCCGGCCGCGCGGGCGAGTTGGACGACGAAGTGGCCGACGCCGCCGGACGCCCCGATCACCGCGACTCGCGTTCCGGCCGCGACCCGGCCGCGGTCCAGGCAGGTCATCGCGGTCTGCGCGGCCAGCGGGAGCGCGGCGGATTCGGCGAAGTCCAGCTCCGCCGGCACGTGGGCGAGCAGCCTCGCGGGGATGTTGGCGTACTGCGACGCGCCGCCTCCGTGGACCTCGTTGTCGGCGTGCACCCGGTCGCCCGTACGGAAGGACGTGACCCCGTGGCCGACCTCGGTGACGACGCCGGCGAGGTCGAACAGCGGTGTGAACGGGAAGCAGCGGCGGGCGATGAGGCGTCGGTTTCCCTCGATCGTCTGCCAGTCGATGGGGTTGAGCGATGCCGCCCGGACGTGGATCTGCACCTCCTGGGGGCCGGGGGCGCGGACGGGGACCGCTTCGGCCAGTGCGAGGACGTCGCGGACCGCTCCGTACCGGAGTTGCACGATCGCCTGCTGGGTCCGGGGCACCGGACGCGCCCCGGAGTCCGAGGCCGACGCCTCGTCTGGTTTTTGACTCATAGACCAGTACTGTACGAGATGTTCAATAGTGGGCTCCTGGATCAGAAGGAGCTATCCTCGAGGTATGGCGAAGTCGTCCAGTGAGTCCGGGGATCCGCGTGTGGCGCGCACCCGGCGCGATGTGATCAGTGCCAGCGCCGCATCGCTGCTGGAAGACGGCTGGGGGGCGACGACGCACGCGGAGGTCGCGCGACGGGCGGGGTACTCGAAGGCCACGATCTACGCACACTGGCCCACGTCCGTCGACCTCGTGCGGGATGCGATCGCCCTGATCTGCGAGGACGCCACCCACCCACCGGTCAGCGGAGATCTCCACGAGGACCTCCACACCGCCCTGGGCGCGCTCGCGCAGACGCTGTCGGAGCGTCGGTACGACCGCTTGATGGCGGGCGTCATCGAACGCGCCGGCCACGACGAAGGCGCACGCGACCTCCAGCACCGGCTGTACGAGACCGCCACCGCCGCAGTCCGCGGGGTCCTCACCGCCCACCTCCGGCCCGACGCCGTCGAGCCCTGCCTCGCGATGCTCGTCGGGGCGGTCCTCGTCCGGGCGACGTACGAGGGCGAAGCGGTGACGCCCGCGTTCCTCACCGACGTCATCGACCGGACCCTCGCCCGCGCCGAACGGGCGTCCGATCACTGAACCCGCCGCCCGAGAAGGAGTCGCTGGATGCCCGAGGTGGAACTCTCTGCCGGAACCGTCGCGTACGAGGACACCGGCGGCAACGGCCCGGTGCTGGTGCTCTTACACGGAGTCGCCATGGACGGCTCGCTGTGGCGGAAGGTCGTCGCCGAGCTGCGAACGGACTTCCGCTGCGTGGTGCCCACGCTTCCGCTGGGCGGGCACCGCAAGCCCATGAAGCCCGACGCCGACCTGTCCGTCCTCGGGGTGGCCCGACTGGTCGACGAGTTCCTTGAGCGCCTCGACCTGCGCGAGGTGACCCTGGCGATGAACGACTGGGGAGGAGCGCAGGCGCTCGTCGCCGACGGTCGTACGGAGCGCATCGGACGGCTGGTCATCACCTCGTGCGAGGCGTTCGACAACTTCCCGCCCGGGCTGCCCGGCAGCAATCTCGTCCTCGCGGCGAAGATGCCCGGCGGACTCTCCGCCGCGTTCGCGCTGTTGAAGCTCCGGTCCATGCGGCGGACGCCGTTGACGTGGGGCTGGATGAGCAAGCGCCCCGTGGACCACGACGTCATGGACAACTGGTTCCGGCCGGTGTGGAACTCCCCCGACGTCCGGCGTGACCTGCGTAAGTACATCCTGAGCGTGCCGCCCAAGAACGAACTGCTGCGGTGGGCAGAGAAGCTCAGCGAGTTCGAGGGGCCCGCGCTCGTCGCCTGGGCCGCGGAGGACAAGGTCATGCCGCCCGAGCACGGCCGACGGCTGGCCGAACTCCTCCCCGACTCGCGGCACGTGGAGATCCCCGACTGCTACACCCTCATCCCCGAGGACCAGCCGGCCGAGCTGGCCGGGCACATCGCGGACTTCGTCCACCGGACGTCGTGACCGGCCCGACCCACAAGACACGCCCTAGGCGTGGGCATGACGTAAACGGGTAGGGCGGGTAACGGGGCCCGATCTCTCGTCAGACCGACGGGTCCCCAGGTTCGGGCCCCGTGGTCTCCCGGTCCCCTCCCGTCGCGCGGCGTGGCGCGCAGGACAGCGCTGTCCTGCGCGCCCGTTCCTCGTTCGACGTACGGGTTCTCCGCTGCACCGGTCGCCGCACGGCCCGGACCGTCACACGTAACGGATCACGGGAGGGGGCTGCCGTGCGGGACACCCATCGGACGGAAGCTGAGCGGCTGTTGGTACGCGCTGTGGAGGAAGAGGCGCGACGGACCGGAGGGCAGACGGACACCGGCACCCTGCTCGCCCGCGCCCGGTCCGCCCTCGACTCCATGGCCGAGTCGGCCGGCGAGGAGTACGCGGCGTACGAGCAGGCGTCGGCGCAGGCGGAGGCCGCGCGGACGCCGCTCGCCGCCCGGTTCGCCTGGCGGAACCTGTCGGCGCCCGCGCTGGTGACCGGAGTCTCCGCGCTCGCCGCCGTCGGCGCCGACCTCGCCCTCGACACCTCCACCGCCACCGCGCTCGGCGCGGGGGCGGTCGTCGCGGTGGCCGGCGCCGCGGCCACGGTCCTCAAGGTCACCGCGTCCCACTGGCCCGCCGCGCACCGCACGGCGGGCGCCCTCGGTCAGCCGGGCGGCCCCGAGCAGTTGCGGCTCCAGTGGCTCACGGCGCTGGAGGTGCGGGGCATCCGGCCCTTCTTGGACCAGCAGCGGATGCTCGCTGCGGCCAGCGCCCGCGGGCGTACCGGCTCGGCCGCGAAGGGCGCCGACCGGCCGCGGGTCACCGACCGCAGCGCCGCGGCCCGACGTCGCTCCGTGCTGGAGCAGTCGTTCGGGCACCTGCCAGAGCCCAAGGGGCCGTTCGCGGGGCGGCGGGAGGCGATGAACCAGATCGCGCAGTGGGTGCACGCGGCCCGCGTGTCGACCGAGACGAAGCCGACGGTCGTCGTGCTGTACGGCCGGCAGGGCTCGGGCCGCAGCACGCTGGCGGTCCGCGCCGCGCACCATCTGAAGGACCAGTTCCGGGGCGCGTGCGTGGTCGACCTGCGGGGCAACAGCGGGCACCCGCTGACCACCCGCGACGCCCTGCTGCACCTGCTGAACCGCCTCGGCGCGCCCCGCGAGCAACTGCTCTTCCGCGAGCGTTCGTCCGCCGAGCAGCAGGTGCGCCGGCTCGCCGAGCTGTACCACCAGCACCTGACGGGGCTGCCGGTGACGGTGGTGCTCGACGACGCCAACGACCCCGCCCAGGTGCGCACCCTGGTGCCGGAGCGCTCCGACAGCCTGGTCCTGGTGACCGCGCGGGAGGAGCTGGAGCTGCCGGACGACATCCCCGCGTGGGTGCACCAACTGCCGGTGGACGCCCTCGACGACGCCGGCGCCGAGGAACTGCTGCGCGCGGTTTCGGCGGCCCCGGAGGACGTCCCGTACGACGCCCAGGGCACCGAGCGCGTAAGCGAGTTGTGCGGCGGGCTGCCGCTGGCGCTGCGCGTCGCCGGCACCTCGCTGGGCACGCGCACCGCCACCCGGCTCGCGGCCGACCTCACGGCGTACGAACAGCTCGACCCGGTCGAGCGGGCGCTGTCGCTGCGCTACGCGGACCTGCCGGAGCAGGGCCGACGGCTGCTGCGCCGGCTCGCGCTGGCCGGCCGCGCCTCGCTGGGCGCCGCAGCCGCCGCGGCCCTGCTCGCCACCGACGAGACGGAATCGCTGCGACTGCTGCGGGAGTTGGCGGACGCCGGGCTGATCGACCGGGTGCGCTCGTCCCGCTACCGCCTCCACGAGTCGGTGCGCACCTTCGCCCGCGCCCGGCTCTTCGCCGAGGAGGAGGCCGCCGAGCGCACCGCCGCGCAGGAGCGGCTGATCCAGAACTACGCGGACCTCGCCGGCGCCGTGATCCGCATGGTCGACGGCAAGCTGTCCACCCGGGCCGGGAAGTTCGACGCGCACGGCTTCCCGTCCCTGGAGTCCGCGCTGCGCTGGCTCGACGACGAGTCCAGCTTCATCACCTCCGCCCTGCGGTACGCGGAGGGCGTCAACCAGCAGACGGTGCTCAACCTGCTGGGCGCGCTGGCCGACTACTGCCTGCTGCGGGGCGACCTGTACCGGCTCGGCGAGATCAGCGAGCTGTCCCAGGCCGTCGACAAGGGGCTGCTGGAGCGGGCGGTGCAACTGCGCACCGGCATCGCCGCGCGCCAGCTCGGCGAGCTGGACAAGGCGCGCACCACGCTGTCGTCGGTCGTCGGGCTGTACCGCGACGCCCACAACGAGGCCGGCACCGCCCTCGCGCTCTGTTCCCTCGGCATCACCCTGCACCACCAGGGCAACCTCACCGAGGCGGCGGTGAAGCTGAACGAGGCGATCGCGCTCCAGTCCTCCGACGAGCAGTCCGAGGACCGCGCCTGGTCGCTGCACGCGCTCGCCGCGGTCCGCCGCGACCAGGCGAACCTCGCGGAGGCGCTCACCCTGCTGGCGACGGCGCTGGAGCTGCACCGGGAGGGCGAGTCGCTGCACGGCGAGGCGTGGACCCACTTCCAGCTCGGCCAGGTGTGCCTGCGGATGGGCGACGTGCCGCGCGCCGAGACGGAGCTGGCGACCGCGCTGGAGCAGTACGGGCGGACCCGCGACGGGCGCGGCGAGGCGTGGGCGCTGACGCAGCTCGCGCGGGCGCGGCTGGTCGAGGGGGACGCGGGGCCCGCGGTGGACCGGCTCCGCGAGGCCCTGGCGCGCCACCGCGACAACGAGGACGCGCGCGGCGAGGCGTGGACGCTGTACTACCTGGGGCAGGCGCTGGAGGAGCGCGGCGACCTCGACCAGGCGGTGCGGGAGCTGGAGCGGGCGCGCACCATGTTCTCCCGGATGCGGGACGTGTACGGGCTGGCGTGCGCCCGGCACCACTCGGGCCGGGTCACCCGCGACCTGCGCGCCGCCCAGACGGGCAATCTGCGCAACTCCGGCTTCGCCCGCCAGCTCCTGGTGGACGCCCGCGCCGACTTCCGCCGCATCGGGGTGGCGCACGGCGAGGCGTGGACCTGTCTGGAGCTGGCGCTGGTCGACGCCGGGAACGGCCGGCTGGCGCAGGCGCTCGCCCTGTGCGACGAGGCGGTCGAGCTGTTCGCCTCGTACCGGGACGACCGCGGCGGGGACTGGGCCCGCTTCCTGCGCTGCACCTTGCTGCCGTACGCCTCGCCCGGCGGTACGGAGGTCGGCACGGTCGTCGCGCAGGAGGAGCTGTCCCGGCTGACCGGCGAGGTGCACCCGAGTCGCGACGGGAAGCTGGTGGAGTGCGCGGAGGCGCTGGCGGTGATGGTGGACCGGGGCGTGCGGCTGGAGGACGGCTGGCAGGCGTGGCACCTGGGCCTGGTCCCCAACCGCCACGCCCGTGAGGTCATGGGCGTCCCCACGCCGTAGGGCGTGTCCGGAGAGTCCCGCCTGGTCTGCGACGCCCGGCACGCCCCGGGGAACGCGCTCGTAGGGGCGCTGGTGACTCCAGCGCCCCTCACGGCACGACCGGTGCGCGACGGCGGGCTAAGCCGACTTCGTCGCGCCCCGGTCCGCGGACGCACCGTCGCTCGCGGCACCGCCCGCGGCCTTGCCGCCGCCCGCCGGCGAGGTCACCGTCGACGACTCGTCGAACGAGATCCGGTTCATGTGTCGGTTCATGGACTTCATCAGGAACCACACACCGACCGCCAGACCCGCAAAGATCAGGAACCCCAGGACACCCGGGGTCACCTTGTTCTTGTCCAGCTCCTGCGCGAGCTCGGTTGCGTGCATCATTGCCAGGTTTGCGCTAGCGCTCATGTCAGGCATTGTCGCGGATGCCCGCGAAGAGGTCGTCCTCGGGGAGGGATGTACCGACGAGCGCCTTCGCCAGCTCGTACTCCTCGGTGGGCCAGACCTCCTTCTGGAGCTCCAGCGGAACCCGGAACCAGCCGCCGTCGGGGTCGATCTGCGTGGCGTGCGCGATCAGCGCCTTGTCGCGGATCTCGAAGAAGTCGGCGCAGGGCACGTGCGTGGTCAGCGTGCGCTCCACGCGCTCGAACTCCTTCCAGCGCTCCAGCCACTCCCCGTACGGCGACTCCAGGCCCCGCGCGAGCAGCGCCTCGTGCAGCGCGACGGTGCGCGGGCGGTTGAAGCCCTGGTTGTAGTAGAGCTTCAGCGGCTGGTACACCGGGCCGAACTCGGACTCCGGGAAGCGCTCCGGGTCCGCCGCGCCCTCGAAGGCCACCATGGTGATCTTGTGGGTCATGATGTGGTCGGGGTGCGGGTACCCGCCGTTCTCGTCGTACGTGGTGATCACCTGCGGGCGGAACGAGCGGATCGACCGCACCAGCCGCCCGGCCGCCTTCTCCACGTCCTCCAGGGCGAAGCACCCGTCGGGCAGCGGCGGCAGCGGGTCGCCCTCGGGCAGCCCGGAGTCGACGAACCCGAGCCATTCCTGCCGTACGCCGAGGATCTGGCGGGCCTCGTCCATCTCCTTGCGGCGCACCTCGTGGATGTTCGCCTCGATGTACGCGTCGCCCTGGAGCTTGGGGTTGAGGATGGAGCCGCGCTCACCGCCCGTGCAGGTCACGACCAGCACGTCCACCCCCTCGGAAACATACTTGGCCATCGTCGCCGCGCCCTTGCTCGACTCGTCGTCGGGGTGGGCGTGCACGGCCATCAGTCGCAGCTGCTCAGTCAAAGCGGGATCCTCATTGATTGGTCGGTCGGCACGGCTTCTATAGTGACCGAATCAGGCGGCGGAAAATTCCGGCCGTCCGTCCCGTCCGCGCGGAGAGGAATGACCATGAGCGGCGTGCGCGAGCAGCTTCCCGAGTCCCGTTACGGGCGCTCGGCGGACCAGCGCGCCGATCGTCGGCTCAAGATCCTGGGCGCGGTCCTCGGCGCGGGCTTCCTCGCGATGGTCGGCTGGTTCGGCTACGACTACATCGCCGGGCAGAAGATCAGCGCCGAGATGATCAAGTTCGACGTGACCTCCGACACCGAGGTGCAGGCGCACCTGGAGATCCGCAAGAACGCGGACGCCACGGGCAGCTGCACCGTGCGCTCGCGCTCGGCGGACGGTGCCGAGGTCGGCCGCCTGGACGTCCGGGTGGACCAGCGGGGCGAGACCCGGATCGACCAGGTGGTCAAGATCCGGACCATGTCGCGGGGCACGACGGCCGAACTGGTGCAGTGCACCAACGACTGAGCCGTCGGATCCGGCCGATCGGCTGACCCCGCGGACGCGACGGCTGGGGCCGTCGGCGGCTCATCGGGCCATCGGAAAAAAGCACTGTCAGGTCCCTCGGGGATCAATCCCTGACCTGCGTTGATGTGAATCTGATGGCTTTTGTTCTCCCCCTTTCGGCACGAAATTGTTAGGGTCGTGGTTTCGCCCCCCTGTGGCAGCACATGCTTCTGGGTAGGGCGAAGCTTTGTATCCCAGTACCTACGAGGAGCACCTGTGACCCAGACCAGCGAGAACGTCACCTGGCTCACCCAGGAGGCGTACAACCAGCTCAAGGCCGAGCTGGAGTACCTGTCTGGTCCCGCGCGCACCGAGATCGCCAAGAAGATCGAGGCGGCTCGCGAGGAGGGCGACCTGCGGGAGAACGGCGGGTACCACGCGGCCAAGGAGGAGCAGGGCAAGCAGGAGCTCCGCGTGCGCCAGCTGACCCAGCTCCTGGAGCACGCGAAGGTCGGCGACACCCCGCCGGACGACGGCGTCGTGGAGCCGGGGATGGTCGTGACGATCGCCTTCGACGGCGACGAGGACGACACCCTGACGTTCCTGATGGCCTCCCGCGAGTACGCCAGCAGCGACATCGAGACGTACTCCCCGCAGTCCCCCCTGGGCACCGGAGTGGACGGCAAGAAGGTCGGCGACACCGCGCAGTACGAGCTGCCGAACGGCAAGCTCGCGTCGGTGAAGATCCTCGCGGCCAAGCCGTACACCGACTGAGCCCACACACACGTGAAGGCGCCCCCGGAGCCCTGCTCCGGGGGCGCCGCCGTCTTCACCGGGGTCAGATCGCCGCGGAGCGGTACTTGCGGACCGCCAGGGTGCGGAAGACCACGACGATCAGGACGGACCAGATCAGCGACGCCCACACCGGGTGCTGCATGGGCCAGGCGTCCGGGACCGGGTAGCCCGGCGGGAGGTTGCCGAAGAGTTCGCGGCACGCCTGGACGGTGGCACTGAAGGGGTTCCAGTTCGCGATGGTCTGGAGGAACGTCGGCATGTTCTCCGACGGCACGAAGGCGTTCGAGATGAACGTCAGCGGGAAGAGCCAGATCAGCCCGCCGGAGGTGGCCGCCTCGGGGGTGCGCACGGACAGGCCGATCAGCGCGCCGATCCAGGTGAAGGCGTATCCCAGCAGGAGCAGCAGCCCGAAGGCGGCCAGCGCCTTCGGGACGCCCTCGTGGATGCGCCAGCCGACGAGGAGGGCGACGCCGGCCAGGACGACGAGGGTCAGCGCGGTCTGGACGAGGTCGGCGAGGGTGCGACCGGTGAGGACCGCTCCCTGGGCCATCGGCAGCGAGCGGAAGCGGTCGATCAGGCCGCGGTGCATGTCGTCCGCGATGCCGGCGCCCGCGCCGGCCGTGGCGAAGGTGACCGTCTGGGCGAAGATGCCCGCCATCAGGAACTCGCGGTACCCGGACGAGCTGAGGCCGGCGCCGGGGACGTTGATCGAGCCGCCGAAGACGTAGCTGAACAGCACGACGAACATCACCGGCTGGATCAGTCCGAAGAGCACGATCTCCGGGATCCGGGTCATCCGGATGAGGTTCCGGCGGGCGATGACGAGTGAGTCGGAGACCGACTGGGCGATGCCGCCGCGCGGCTTGGGGGCCGTGACGTCGGCGATCTTCGTAGCGGTGGTCACTGCACGCCCTCCTTGGAGGCGGTACGGCCGGCCGGCTGCGCGCCCTCTTCCCCGGCGCCCCCTTCCCCGCCGTCCTCCGCCACGGCGGCGTGGCCGGTCAGCGATATGAAGACGTCGTCGAGGGTGGGGCGGCGCAGTCCGATGTCGTCGATCTCGATGCCCCGGCCGTCGAGTTCGCGGATGATCTCGGCGAGCAGTTTGGCGCCGCCGGTGACCGGGACGGTGAGCTTGCGGGTGTGGTCGGCCACGGCGACCTCGCCCTTGCCGAGGGTCCGGAGGACCTCGCGGGCGTCGGCGATGCGTCCGTGCTCGTGGACGACGACCTCGACGCGCTCGCCGCCCGTCTGGGCCTTGAGCTCGTCGGCCGTGCCGCGGGCGATGACCCGGCCGTGGTCGACGACGGCGATGGCGTCGGCGAGGTGGTCCGCCTCTTCCAGGTACTGGGTGGTCAGCAGCAGGGTCGTACCCCCCTTGACCAGCTCTTCGATGACGGTCCACAGCTGCTGGCGGTTGCGCGGGTCCAGGCCGGTGGTGGGCTCGTCCATGAACATCACGGGCGGCGCGACGACGAGCGCGGCGGCGAGGTCGAGACGGCGGCGCATGCCGCCGGAGTACGTCTTGGCGGGGCGGTCGGCGGCTTCCGCGAGGTTGAAGCGCTCCAGCAGTTCGCCGGCGCGGGCCTTGGCGGCGCGCGAGCCCATTTGGTAGAGCTGGCCGACCATGTGGAGGTTCTCGCGGCCGGTGAGGTACTCGTCGACCGCGGCGAACTGGCCGGAGAGTCCGATCGAGCGCCGGACTTCGTTGGGGTGCTTGAGGACGTCGATTCCGGCGACGACGGCCTTGCCCGCGTCGGGCTGGAGCAGGGTGGTCAACACCCGCACGGTGGTGGTCTTCCCGGCACCGTTCGGGCCGAGGAGGCCGAGGACCGTGCCTTCGGGGACGTCGATGTCGACGCCGTCCAGAGCCTTGACCGCGCCGAAGGACTTCACCAGACCTTCGGCGTAAATGGCGCCTGGCATTGGGGTCTCCCAGGATGGCGGTTGGGTGATTCACGCTCACGCAAGATGTCCAGGTTTGCAACACTTGGCCGACTTTTCCACCGCTGGCGGAGGATCGACGGGGTCACCAAGACCCGGCGGAGCGCAGCAAGGCGCTCACCGTAACGCGATGTATCGCGTCTCTCAACCCCTTTGGACGCGATACATCGCGCCCGCCCGGAGAGCCCCCGGGAGCCCGCCGGTCACCCCTGGGAGACCACCTCGTACCCCGCCGTCCACAGGGCCGCGGTGACCTCGGTGCAGTGCTCGGGCCCCTTCGTCTCCAACCGCAGTTCCACCTCGACCTCGGAGAGCCCCAGCCGGGGATCGGTGCGCACGTGGCTGACGTCCAGGACGTTGGCGTCCACCGCGGAGAGCGCGGAGAGCAGCCCCGCCAGCGCCCCCGGCCGGTCGGTGAGCCGCAGCCGCAGCGACAGGTAGCGGCCCGCGGCGGCCATCCCGTGCCGCAGGACGCGCTGGAGCAGCAGCGGATCCACGTTGCCGCCCGAAAGGACCGCGACCACCGGTCCCTCGAAGGAGTCCGGATCGCTCAGCAGCGCCGCCACCGGGCTCGCCCCCGCCGGCTCCACCACCAGCTTCGCCCGCTCCAGACAGAGCAGCAGCGCGCTGGACAGCTCGTCCTCGGTCACCGTGCGCACCTCGTCGACGAGGTCGCGGACGAGGGCGAAGGGCACGTCCCCGGGGCGGCCCACCTTGATGCCGTCCGCCATGGTCACCGGCGCTTCGACCGTCACCGGCCGCCCGGCCGCGAGCGAGCGCGGATACGCCGCCGAGCCCGCCGCCTGCACCCCGACGATCCGCACGTCGGGCCGGACCGCCTTCACCGCCACCGCGATGCCCGCGATCAGCCCGCCGCCCCCGACGCCCACCACGATCGTGCGCACTTCCGGGCACTGTTCCAGGATCTCCAGGCCCACCGTGCCCTGCCCCGCGATGACGTCCGGGTGGTCGAAGGGGTGAATGAACACCGCACCCGTCGTACGCGCGTACTCCTGCGCCGCCTCCAGGGTCTCCTCGATCGCCTGCCCGTGCAGCCGCACCTCCGCGCCGTACTCGCGGGTCGCCGCGACCTTGGGCAGCGGGGCGCCCTGCGGCATGAACACGGTCGAGTGGACTCCGAGCAGCGCGGAGGCGAGGGCCACGCCCTGCGCGTGGTTGCCCGCCGAGGCGGCGACGACGCCCGCCGCGCGCTCCTCGGGGCGCAGCCCGGAGATCCGCACGTACGCTCCGCGCAGCTTGAACGAACCGGTGCGCTGGAGGTTCTCGCACTTCAGGTGCACCGGCGCGCTGACCAGCCGGGACAGGTAGCGACTGCCCTCCAACGCGGTGACCCGGGCGACACCGGTCAGCATCTTCTGCGCCCCCCGGACGTCGTCGATGATCACGGGAGGAAAGGTGCCACGCGTTGTGAAGCTCATGACCTCCAGTCTCGCAGCTCCGCGGCGGACGCGTTCGACGGCGGGCGCCGGGGTGCGGCAAGCGCGTTCGCAGGCGTACGCCCTTGTGCGGCAAGCGCGTTCGGCGCCCTCGCGCCCTTCCCCACCGCTTCCTCGCCGGTTTTCCCAGGGCCCGTACGGACCGCCTGCGGGCCGCGTACTCTGTCCCCCACCAATCGACCGCTCCCGTACAAGAGAGCCCATTGCCATGCCCACTACTCAGGACATGACGACCCGTCTCGATCCCGGTCTCCTCGATGCTCTACAACACCAAGTCGCCTTGTTCGCACGGCGCGCAGAGCAAACCCGTCTCGCCGGCATCGGTCAGGTCCGCAACTCCATGGACCGCGCCGCATACCTCCTACTCAACCGACTCGACCGCGAGGGGCCGATGGGGGTGAAAGCGCTCGCGGCGGGGATGGGCATCGACTCGTCGACCGTCACCCGCCAGGTCGCGCCCCTCGTCGACACCGGACTGGTGAAGCGGACCTCGCACCCCGAGGACGGCCGAGCCGTCGTGCTCCAGCTCTCCCCGCGCGGGCAAGCCCGCCTGGAAGAGGTGCGCAATTCGCGCAGAGCCTTGATGGAGCAGGTCACGGACGGGTGGTCGGACTCCGAACGGGAGTCCTTCACCTCTCTGCTCACCCGCTTCAACCAGGCGCTGTCCACGCGTCAGAACGGAGCTGAAGCGCCACCCGCAGTGACCTGACCGACGCTTCTCCCCCTTCTCCTTCTCCCCTTCCCCTGTTGTTCCCTCCGGTCCTTCCGGTCCTGCCCGTCCTTTGTGACCGACCCTGGTACGCCGACCACCTGGGTCCACGTCCACCGGGCCTTCGACCGGGGCCGCGCCCCCTTCCCCCGCGAACGGCGCCGGCGCACGCCCGTCAGCACGGGCAATGTCCGCCGACGTCTTGACCCGGGGCGCGCGCCTGTTCCTAGATGAGGACGTGAGCGAGCGGCAGCGGTCCGTGGTGAAGCACCACCGTGCCCGACAGTTCGAAGCGTTCATGGCGGGGGCGGGGGGCCGGCTGCTGCATGCCGCCACCCTGCTGACCTCCGAGACCACGGAGGACAATCCGCACGCCCGCCGCCTGCTGACGGCCGCACTGGCGCACACCTACGCCGAGTGGGGCCGGCTGCGCGGCGAGGACCCGTACAACCGCACCCGCCAGGAGCTCGCGATCCGCTTCGCGCGCGGCTCGTGGCGCTTCCGTCGGGCGCGGGGCGGGGTGCTGCAACGCCTCACCCCGCGCGAACGGCTCGTCCTCGTGCTCCGGCTGTACGAGGGCGTCCCGGAGGAGCAGGCCGCGGCGCTGCTCGGGCTGCCGGTGGAACGGATCCACACGGTGTGCGAACGGGCGGTCGCCGCGGCCGATGCCAAACCCGCCGGCCCTGTCGACACCGCCAGCGCCGTCGGCGCCGTCAGCGCGGAAGAGGCTCAGGGCGCCGAGCCGGCCCAGCCTCAGCAGCGAGAAGAGCTGGACCGGCCGGTCCAGCCGGTCCAGCCGGTCCAGCAGCAAGACTCAGCACAGCCAGAGCAGTCGGAGGAGCCGGGACAGCCGGAACCGGAACAGCGGACGGCACGCGGATGAGCGCTGAGACCCGACGCCAGCAGAACGTGCGCCGGATGCTGGACGCCCACCACCCGCCACTGCCCCACGACGTCGCGGTGCGCGCGGTCGAACGCGGCGACCGGATGCAGCGCCGCCGCCGCGCCGCCCGGGCCGTGGCCTGGGTCCTGGTGCTGGCCCTGATCGCGGTGCTCACGGTGTGGGCGGCGACGGTGTCCCCCTGGGAGGCCGGCCCGAGAGCGACGACGCCTCCCGTGGAAGGGGTGTGACCTGCGGTTTCAGAACCCGTGACCGACGCCGTCAAGCTGCCTATGCTGGAAGGAGCGGTGTACGTCCGAGGAGGTCGTCATGACCAGGAAAGTCGCTGACTGCCGCAAGTTCCCCAGTGAAGTGAACTGCACGCTGACCATCTCCGGCGAGGAGGAGGAAGTCGTGCGCGCCGCGACGGAGCACGCGATCTCCGTCCACGGCCACACCGACTCCCCCGAGTTCCGCGCACAGCTCCGCGAGCTGCTGGAGGACGAGAAGGTCCCCGCGTAACCAGGCGCTCCACCGGCTGCGCCGCGTCGCCTGCACGGCGATGTGCATGGCCTATGAATCGAACAGGAGGACAAGCCCTCCCCGAAACGGGTGCAGAGTACACATGTGCCTGCGGAGGGGCCTGTGACCCAACGATTCTGGTGGTGCGCAGGAAGAACGGGCTGCAGACCGGCGTCCTGTGCATGTCCCTCACGTGCTGCCCGGCACGTGGCGTGCGTAGTCCCACGCACGTGAACGCAAGACACAGGAGAAGCAACGATGAACGTTCTGACCGACCTGCTCGCCGGCGTCCTCCACTTCGTGGGCTGGCTCGTCTGAGTCTGATCTGAAGTTTCGCGGGTGCCGCCTCCGCGCTGTCGGAGGCGGCACCTTCGCGTCCGGCGTCAGCCCAGCGCCTGCTGGAGGTCGGCGAGCAGGTCGTCGACCGCCTCGATGCCCACCGAGAGCCGCACCAGATCGGCCGGCACCTCCAGCGCGGAGCCCGCGACGGACGCGTGCGTCATCCGGCCGGGGTGCTCGATCAGCGACTCCACCCCGCCCAGGGACTCACCGAGGGTGAACAGCCGGGCGCGATTGCACACCTCGACCGCCGCCGCCTCGCCGCCCTCGACGCGGAAGGACACCATCCCGCCGAAGGACTTCATCTGCTTCGCGGCGATCTCGTGCCCCGGGTGGTCCGGCAGCCCCGGATACAGCACCTGGGTGACCTTGGGGTGGCTGGTGAGCATCTCGGCGACCCGGCTCGCGTTCGCACTGTGCCGGTCCATGCGCACCGGCAGCGTCTTGATGCCGCGGAGCACCAACCAGGAGTCGAAGGGACCGGCGACCGCGCCCATCGCGTTCTGGTGGAAGGCCAGGTCGTCGCCGACCGCGGCGTCCGCGGCGACCAGGGCGCCCCCGACCACGTCCGAGTGGCCGCCCATGTACTTCGTGAGGGAGTGCACCACGACGTCGGCGCCCAGGGCGATGGGCTGCTGGAGGTAGGGGCTGGCGAAGGTGTTGTCCACGACGAGCCGGGCGTCGGCCGAGTGGGCGACCTCGGCGAGCGCGGCGACGTCCGTGATGCCGAGCAGCGGATTGGACGGGGTCTCGACCCAGATGACCTTGGTCCTCGGAGTGATCGCGGCACGCACCGCCGCCGGGTCCGAGGTGTCGGCGACCGACCACTCAACGCCCCAGCGGGCGACGACCTTCGCGAAGAGGCGGAAGGTGCCGCCGTACGCGTCATTGGGGATCACCACGTGGTCGCCGGGGACCAGGAGGGTGCGCAGCAGGCAGTCCTCGGCGGCCAGGCCGGACGCGAAGGCCAGGCCGCGGCGCCCGCCCTCCAGCGCGGCGAGGTTCTCCTCCAGGGCGGTGCGGGTCGGATTGGCGCTGCGGCTGTACTCGTAACCGCCGCGCAGTCCGCCCACTCCGTCCTGCTTGTAGGTGGACACCTGATAGATCGGCGGCACGACGGCGCCGGTGAGCGGATCGGCGGTGTTGCCCGCGTGGATGGCGAGGGTTTCGAGGTGGTCGAAGCTGTGCTGGTGGCTCATGACGCCCGAGACTAGGCCCTCTCTTCCGGACCTTGCTGGGCTCGCCCAGCCTGATCCGAAAGAAAGGACCTAGCCCGGGCGTCGCGGTGTTGGGCTGTGGACAGCGCCCCGCTTGTGGACAACTCCGTGCCCCGATGCGGGGAACGGGGACCGGGCGTGGCCCGTTTCGGAGCGGGTCCGGGACAATGGGGCCATGGAGATTCTCTGGTTCCTGATCGCGGTGGGCCTGCTGATCGCCGTCGTCGCACCGTTCGTGCGCCGACGCCGCTCGGGCGGGCTACAGGTGGTCGACCCCGCTTCCCCGGACGCTGCGAACCCGGACGACTACGGGTTCCTGCGCCAGGAGGAGCTGGATCTGCGCCTCCCCGGTCCGGACCGGGACCTCCTCGACGTCCTGGAGGTCGTCCAGCACACGCAGAACTGGCGCGCCGCATCCCAGCTCCTCGCCGGTACGCCGGCGCGCGGCGAGGTGCGCTGGCAGCGCGTGCAGGCGTTCGCCGGCGCGGCCTCCCTGGAGCTGCACCAGAAGCCCGGTGCGGGCGGCGCCTGGCTGCGGACCTGGCGCGCCGAGGCCCCGCAGGACGCGGGCGCCGCGCAGGTGCACGCACAGTTCCTGGTGCAGCAGGCGTGGCGGTCGTCCGCCGTCGGCGAGGACGACTTCCGGATGATCCTGGAGGAAGCGCGCACGGTCTGCGAGGAAGCGGCGCGGCTGGCTCCGGACGACCCCGTTCCGTACGTCATCGAGCTGGCCGTCGCCCGCGGCCTGGGCTACGGCCACGAGCAGTTCGACCAGCTCTGGGCGAAGGTCATCGACCGTGCGCCCGACCACATGGGCGCACACCTGGTCGCGCTGCTCTACCTCGGCGAGAAGTGGCACGGCTCCCGCGTGGAGGCCGATCACTTCGCCACGACGGCCGCGGCGCGGGCGCCCAAGGGTTCGCTGCTGGCCGCGCTCCCCCTGTTCGCGGTGCACGAGCACGTCCCCGAGGTCGTGCTCATGCAGGACTTCTACCGCAGCGCGGTGGTCTCCAAGGCGGTCGAGGGCGCGCTCTACGCGGTCCACTCGGCCCGCGCGGACGACCCGATGCTCGCCCACGTCCGCCATCTGCTGGTGCTGTTCCTCGTCCGCTCCGAGCGCTGGGCGGAGGCGATGAGCCAGCTCGTCCACATCGACGGTCACGTGGGGGCCCTGCCGTGGACCCTCAGTGAGGACCCGGCCGCGGAGTACACCGTCTACCGGAACCTCGCGGTGGCCGGCTTCGAGGCGAACGGGGGTACCCCCGCGATGCTCCGCGGCTGAGCCGCCGCCCCCTGCCCGTACCGCTTCCGGAATGTCCGCCGCGCCCCGTGCGTTGTGCGGATACCGACCTCCGAGGAGGAATCCGCATGTTCCTGTCCCGCCGCGCGCCCGTCCTCCCCACCCCCGAGGAAGCCCTGCCGGGCCGCCCCGCCCCCGCGTTCTCCGTCCCCGAGCGCCACACCGTCCTGGACACCCCGCTTGAGGGCCCCTACCCCGAGGGCCTGGAGGTCGCGGACTTCGGCCTGGGCTGCTTCTGGGGTGCCGAGCGCAAGTTCTGGCAGGTCCCCGGCGTCTGGACCACCCTCGTCGGCTACCAGGGCGGCCACACCCCGAACCCGACGTACGAGGAGGCCTGCTCCGGCCTCACCGGCCACACCGAAGCGGTCCGCGTCGTCTTCGACCCGTCCGTCGTCTCGTACGAGCAGCTCCTGAAGGTCTTCTGGGAGTCCCACGACCCCACCCAGGGCTTCCGCCAGGGCAATGACGTCGGCACCCAGTACCGCTCCGCGGTCTACACCCACTCCCCCGCCCAGGCCGTGACCGCCGCCGCGTCCCGCGACGCGTACCAGCAGGTCCTCGCCTCCTCTGGCTACGGCACGATCACCACGGAACTCCTCCCGGCCGAGGGCCGTCCGTTCTATCCGGCGGAGGGCTACCACCAGCAGTACTTGGACAAGAATCCCGCGGGCTACTGCGGCATCGGCGGCACGGGCGTCTCCTGCCCGATCGGCGTGGCCAAGGCCGACGGCTGACGCGACGGGGTGGCGTGCGGCACCCGGGCGCTGTCGGCCCGCGAGGGCGACGAGGCTCGGTACGCGGCCGTACGGGGAGTTGCACCTTCCGTAGCGGCATGTGGTCCGGTGGACTGACGCCCCGGCCCCTTGAGGAAGGTCCCTGCTCATGGATGTGTCTTTCATGCCACCCCGCCAGGTCAGGATCGGTGACGCGGCGGCCTTCGCCGGTACCACGCCACGGGCGATCCGCTATTACCACGAGATCGGCCTGCTCCCCGAGCCCGAGCGGGGCGGCGACGGCCGCCGCCGCTACGGGTACGAGGACATGATCCGCCTGCTGTGGATCCGCAAGATGGCCGACGCCGGGATCGCCCTGGACGACATCCGTGACGCCTTTGCCACCGGCCCGGCTTCCACCGGTGCGGACGGCGCAGAAGGAATCGCGGGCATCCTGGAGCGGTTGGAGGAAACCCTCGCCGAGCAGGAGGCGGAACTGCGGAGGCAACGGACCGCCGTGCAGCGGATGCGGACCCAGGGCAGCCGGATGGGCCTGCTCTCCGACGTCGTCGCCGAACGCCTCAAGGACCTGCCCGAGGGTTCCCTGCGCCAGGCCGACCTGGACGTTCTGCTGGTCACCGAGCGGATCTTCGGCCCGCTCGGCGCCGCCGTCCAGGCCACCCGCTTCGTGGCCCTGGCCAGGCATCCCCCGCTGCGGGAGGATTCCGACCGCATCGACGCCGCCGAGGAGGCACTCGACGACGGCGTCGCCGTCGACGATCCACGGGTGGCTCTCCTGGCCGCCGAGCGGTACGCCTTCGAAAGCGCCCTGCACGCCGTCATCGAGGAGTCCGGCCTGGACAAGGACGACGATGCTCTCTTCGACGCCTGGGACGCTGTGCACCCCGCCGATGACGGCGAGGCCGAGGCCGGCTCGGGCGGGCGGGAGCCCGGCTCCATGAGCGCGTTCGAAGCCATCGGCAAGATGCCCTACGCCTTCTCCCCCGCCCGCCTGCGCTGCATGGAGCTGGCCGAGGAACTCTCCGCCAAGGACCCGGACGGCAGCGAGCAGGGCGTCAACCGCGTCATCTGAGGCTCGGAAAATCACCGTCATCACGTCGTTGGGCGGGCCGGGCTCGCGGACATACTTCCCCGGACGGGGGCGGACGTGTTCGTGAGATCGGGTCTCGGCTCCAGGAGGAGACGTGCGTAGACGGGTGATGAGGGTCGGGCGAACCACCGTGGCCGTCGGCGTCGGGGTGGTGTTGAGCGTCGGTGTGGTCGGCCCGGGGGCGGATCGCGCGCCGGGCGGGGGTGCGCGGGCGAGCGGGGTGGGAGCGCAGGTCGTGACGTTGGTGACCGGGGACCGGGTGGTGCTCGGGGAGCGGGGGCGGGTCGTCGAGGTCCGACGGGCCAAGGGGCGCGAGGGGATGCCCGTCCATGCGCACACCGCCGGCGGGCGCACCTACGTCGTGCCGTACGACGCACAGCAGTTGCTCGCGGCCGGCTCCCTCGACGAGCGGCTGTTCGACGTCACCGAGTTGAGCCGGCCGGAGAGCCGGACGGCGTACGCCGACGGGCTGAAGGTCATCGTCAGTTACCGCAGCGCGAAGGCGAAGGAGGCCCGGGAGGGCGTGCGGGGTGCGGACGGGGTCGCCGTCCACCGGACCCTGGTCTCGGCGAACGCGGACGCCGTCACCGCGGCCCCCGACAGCGGGACCGCCCTGTGGCGGGCGCTCACCCGCACCGGGCGGGACGGCGCCGTCACGCCCTCCGCCGGGATCTCCCGCATCTGGCTGGACGGCATCAAGAAGGCCAGCCTGGACACGACGGCCGCGCAGATCGGGGCGCCGGCGGCCTGGCAGCGGTCGTACGACGGCACCGGCGTGACCGTCGCCGTCCTCGACACCGGTGTCGACGCCGCGCACCCCGATCTGAAGGGCAGGGTCGTCGGCGCGGCGAACTTCTCGACGTCGCCCGGCACCGAGGACCGCCACGGGCACGGCACGCACGTCGCGTCCACCGCGGCCGGCACGGGCGCCAGGTCGGGCGGCGTCTACAAGGGGGTCGCGCCCGGCGCGAAGCTGCTGAACGCCAAGGTGCTCAGCGACTTCGGCTCGGGCAGCGACTCCGGCATCATGGCCGGCATCGACTGGGCCGTGGCGCAGGGCGCCGACGTCGTCAACCTCAGTCTCGGCGGCTCGGACAGCGTCGGGACGGACCCGGTCGAGGCGCAGGTCAACGCGTTGTCCGCGCAGAAGGGCGTCCTCTTCGCGATCGCCGCGGGCAACTCCGGTCCCGACGCCCGTACCCTCGGCTCCCCCGGCGCCGCGGACGCCGCCCTCACCGTCGGCGCGGTCG
This sequence comes from Streptomyces sp. NPDC048057, assembly GCF_040653095.1. NCBI lineage: Bacteria > Bacillati > Actinomycetota > Actinomycetes > Kitasatosporales > Streptomycetaceae > Streptomyces > Streptomyces sp. NPDC048057. Next base: position 52,026 of record NZ_JBEZNF010000007.1, on the reverse strand, counting down.
ACGGCGACGATCGGCTCGCGGACTTCTCCAGCCGTGGACCGCGCCTCGGGGACTCTGCCGTGAAGCCCGACGTGACCGCCCCGGGCGTCGACGTCACCGCGGCGTCCGCCGCGGGCAGCGCCATCGGACAGGCGGTGGGCCAGCGGCCGGAGGGGTACGTCACCCTCTCCGGGACGTCCATGGCGACTCCGCACGTCGCGGGCGCCGCAGCGCTGTTGAAGCAGCAGCACCCCGACTGGAAGGCGGCCGAGTTGAAGTCCGCCCTGGTCGGCTCGGCCGTGCCGGGGTCGTACCCGGCGCCCGAGCAGGGCACGGGCCGCATCGCCGTGGACCGGGCCGTCGCGCAGTCCGTGTCCGCGTCGCCGGCTTCGCTGAATCTGGGCCCGCAGCTCTGGCCCCGTGACGACGACGCCCCGATCACCCGGAAGCTGACGTACCGCAATTCCGGCACCGCGGCGGTCGCGCTGGACCTGGCGTTGGCCGGGGCGAGCGGCCCCGGTGGCGCCGCCGCCCCGGCCGGGTTGTTCGCCCTCGGTCAGCGGCAGGTGACCGTGCCCGCCGGTGGCAGCGTCGCCGTGGACGTCACCGCCGACACCGATGCGGTGGGCGCGCGGGACGGCGGCTACCACGTCACCGTCGTCGCCACGGGCGGCGGCCAGTCGGTCCGTACCGCCGTCAGCGTCGACCGCGAGGGCGAGGCGTACGACGTCACGCTCAACGCCGTCGGGCGGGACGGCGAGCCGGACACGAACGCCGTCGCGCTGCTGTACGCGATGACCGGCGAGGGCGCGGACGTCGTGCACCGGCCGAACCTGGCGTCGGGTTCGGCGTCGTTCCGCCTTCCGAAGGGCCGCTACTTCCTGGACGCGTCCTCGTACCGCGCAGCGGGCCCTCAAGGCACGACGTTCGACCAGATCCTCCGGCCCGAGTTGAACGTCACGGGGAAGACGACGGTCACGCTGGACGCCCGTACCGCCGAGCCGGTCCTCGTCACCGTGCCCGACGCACGGGCGCGGCAGGAGATGTCGGCGGTCCATTACGGTCTGGACCGCGGCCTGGACGCCCTGGGGTACGCCGGCTTCACCGGCCTGGAGGCGGGGGTCGACCACCGCATCGCGCACCTCGGTCCCGGTTCCCCCGACGGCCGGGCGGCGTTCTCCTGGCACGGCACCTGGTCGAGCCCGGACCGGAGGTACGACGTCGCGGTCGACGCGCTGCGCGACGGCCCGGGCGGGCGGTTCCCCACGGGCCTGGCCAAGAAGCACACGCGCGGCGAGTTCGCGCGCATCAAGGTCGGTCTGGGCTCTTCCGTTCCCGGCAAGCGTGGCGAGTTGTTGCCGATAGGCCAGATGCCCAACGGCTCGGGCTTCGGCTACGCCACCCTCCACGAGGCGGGCAGCCGTCGCGACGTGTGGCTGTCCACGGGTGACGACGTCGTGTGGGACCTGAGGTACGGGCAGTGGTCGGCCGAGGGCCCTTCCGGGGGCGAGCTGGAGACCTTGCACGGCTTCTCCGCTCCGCGCGCGTTCCGGCCGGGCACGACGTACCGGATCGACGTCAACACCGCCGTCCACGGCCCGTTGCTCGACCGGGACAACCGGCTCGCCCGGCAGGGCGACGCGGTGTACGGGCAGGTGCCGCTGGTCGCGGACGGCCGGGGCCACCCGGGCGATTCGACGTACACGAGCGCGAGCACCACCTTGCACCGCGGTTCGGAGCTCGTCGCCCGGCTCGACGACGACCTGGTGACGGACAAGGTGATGGTGGAGGATCCGCTGTTCACGCTGCCGGCCGGGCGCCACACGTACACGCTCGCCTCGTCGGTGCGGCGGTCCGCGGACGTCTCGCGGGTCGCGGGCCGGGTGGACGCCTCGTGGACGTTCACCTCGGACACGGTCGCGGCGGAGACCGCGCTGCCGCTGTCCACGGTGCGCTTCGCCCCGTCCGTCGGTCTGGACTCCACCGCGCCGGCGGGCCGCCGGCAGACGTTCCCGGTCGCGGTGCAGGGCGCGGCGGCCGGGCGGAACCTGGCGTCGCTGCGGGTGCACGCCTCGTACGACGGCGGTGCGACGTGGCGTGAGGTGCCGGTGCGCCGGGGTCGGATCACGCTGGTGAACCCGCGGGCGGGCGAAGGCGTCGCGCTGCGTGCCCACGTCGTCGACCGGCAGGGCAACAGCGGCTCGGTGACGATCCACGACGCGTACCTGGGGAGGTAGCCGCAGCGCCGAGGGGGTGGGGCCGGTCGGAGCGGGGGACGACTCCGGCCGGCCCCGGCTCGTACTGCACTGGGAAGCTCGTACCGCCCTGGGGAAACCCGTACGGCGCTGGGAAGCTCGTACGGCGCTGGGAAAAACGGTTCGGCGTCGTGCCCGCGCCTCCGTTACGGTGGACGCATGGGTGCTTTCAAGCTCTTCTTCTTCATCTGATCGGGACCGCGGCCACCGCGGCGTCGAGCGTCTGACCGCTCCGCCGGTGGTCGCTTTTCGCTGCCCTGATCACATTGAGCAAGCACACCCCCAGGGGAAGAACCATGCGCGAACGCGCCCAATTGACCTTGAAGGACGTCTCCGCGGCGTACGGCACCCGCTCCGTCCTCGACCAGGTGGGCTTCACCGTGCGCCCCGGCGAGCGCGCCGCGGTGATCGGTGAGAACGGCTCCGGGAAGTCCACGCTGCTGCGGCTGATCGCGGGCGCCGCGTCGCCCGACACCGGCACCGTCACCGTCAGTGCGCCCGGCGGCACCGGGCACCTGGCCCAGACGCTGGCCCTGACCTTCGGGCTCGGGCCGGAGCACACCGTGCAGGACGCGGTGGACGCGGCCCTCGCCGAGCTGCGGGAGCTGGAGCGGCGGATGCGGGAGGCCGAGCAGGGCCTCGGCGCCGATCCGGACGAGGCGGGCCTCGCCGCGTACGGGGAGCTGCTGACCGCGTTCGAGGAGCGCGGCGGGTACGAGGCGGACGCGCGGGTGGACGCCGCGCTGAACGGCCTGGGGCTCCAGGGCATCGAGCGGTCCCGGACGCTCGGCACGCTCTCCGGCGGCGAGCAGTCCCGGCTGGCGCTGGCCTGCGTGTTGGCGTCGGCGCCCGAGTTGCTGTTGCTCGACGAGCCGACGAACCACCTGGACCTGGCGGCGGTCACCTGGCTGGAGGCGCAGTTGCGGGCGCACCGCGGCACCGTCGTCGCCGTCACCCACGACCGGGCGTTCCTGGAGCGCGTGGCCACCACGGTCCTGGAGGTCGACCGGGACACCCGTGCGGTCCACCGTTACGGCGACGGCTGGGACGGGTACCGGGCGGCGAAGGCCGCGGCCCGGCGGCGCCGGGAGCAGGAGCACCAGGAGTACGTAGCGGAGTTGGCGGCCACGGAGGAGCTGGTCGCGGCGGCCGGGGCGCGGCTCGCGGCCACCGGGAAGGACCCCCGGCAGGGCTTCGGCAAGCACCGCAGGTCCTCCGAGGCGAAGCTGTCGGGGCAGGTCAGAGCGGCGCGGCAGCGGCTGGAGCGGCTGCTGCGGGAGCCGGTGGCGGCGCCGCCCGAGCCGCTGCGGTTCACGGGCCGACCGGTGACCACGGCGGACGGGGACGGGGACGGGGCCGCGTCGGGGAGGGGGCCGGTGGCCGAGTTGAAGGACGTCGCCGTCGGGGATCGGCTGCGGCTGGACGCCCTGTGCGTGGAGCCCGGGCAGCGGCTGCTGGTCACGGGCCCGAACGGCGCGGGCAAGACGACCCTGCTGCGGGTGCTCGCCGGTGACCTGCGCCCCGACCGGGGCACGGTGGCCCGCGCCGAGGGCGTCGCGGTCGGCTATCTGCCGCAGGAGCTGCCGGCCGTGCCGACGGCGAAGCCGCTGCTGGGCGCGTACGCGGCGGGGCGCCCCGGCCATCCCGACGAGTACGCGGACGAGTTGCTCGGCCTCGGTCTGTTCCGGGAGGAGGACCTGATCGTGCCCGTCGCGGCGCTCTCCATCGGGCAGCGGCGGCGGCTGGAGCTGGCGCGGCTGCTGGTGGCCCCCGCCGACCTCCTCGTCCTCGACGAGCCGACGAACCACGTGGCGCTGAGCCTGGTGGAGGAGTTGGAGGAGGCGTTGGGGTCGTACGCGGGGGCGGTCGTCGCGGTCTCCCACGACCGCAGGTTCCGCAGCGGCTTCGGGGGCGATCTGCTGGAGCTGCGTTCGGGACGTCAGGCGGCGTGACCCTCCACGTCGCGCGGTGGTTTCACGTCGCATGGTGACTCCGCGCCGCGCTGCGGGTCCGCGTCGCGCTGTGGGTCCGCGCCTCCCGGCGGGACCGGTATGACCGGTGCCGGTCCGGCTGGGTCCGGCGTGACCTGGCGCGATCCACGGCTGGTGGTCGTTTTCCACAGGCGGCGGCCGGGCGTTGTCCACAGGCTCGCGGCGAGGTCGACGGCCGAGGTTAGGGTTTCGTGCGTGGGGATCAGCGAAACGGCACAGACATCACCCGTCCCGGAGAGCACCGGACACGCGCCACAAGGTGCGCGTCCGAGAGGTGCTGCCCAGGACGGCCGGGTCGGCAGGACCGACAGCAGCAGCGGCGGCAGCGACGACGCCGGCGGGCAGGGGCAGCGGGGAGGGTCGACGTCGTCGTCGTGGTGGCGCGTCCCGCTCCTGGCCACCGCGGTCGTCGTGCCGTTGTACGTGCTGTGGGCCGGCTGGCTGGCCACCGGCGGCGGTGACCTCGCGGCCCAGTTGGCGTGGAAGGGCTTCACCGAGCAGCACCCCGGCGCCGCGTACAACCTGTCGTGGTACGGCGGCACGCACACCGCGAACTACAGCCTGCTCGCTCCCCCGCTGATGGCGCTGATGGGCGTGAAGGCGGTCTCCGTCGCCTCCGGGCTCGGCGCCACCTGGGCGCTGGCCCTGCTGTGCGTGCGCAGCGGGCTGCGCCGTCCCGTGTGGCCCGCGCTCGCCGGGGCGCTCGCGCTGTGGGCCAATGTCGCCTCCGGCCGTACGACGTTCGCGCTCGGCACGGCGATAGGGCTGGTCGCCCTGGTGGCGCTGGCGCGGGTGGAGCGCCGGACGGCGGGGGCGGCGACGCTCGCGGCGCTGTGCGCGGCGCTGTCGACGGCGGCGAGCCCGGTGGCGGGCCTGTTCCTGGTGGTCGTGGGCGCGGCGTGGCTGCTGGATCGCCAGTGGTGGAAGGCGGTGGTGCTGTTGGTGCCGCCCGCGTTGGTGGTGGGCGCCACGACGCTGCTGTTCCCCTTCAAGGGCGAGATGCCGATGCAGTCGGGGAAGCTGTGGATGTCGCTCTTCGTCTCCGCGGTGGTGGTGCTGGCCGCACCGCCCCTCCGCGAGTGGCGGCTGGTGCGGTACGCGGCCGGGGTGTACGCCCTGGGTGTGGTGCTGACGTACTTCACGCCCTCCCCCATAGGGCGGAATGTGGAGCGGCTGACCGGCCTCGCGGGCCCGCCCGTGCTGCTGGCCGCGGTGCTCACGAGCGGCGCCCTGGTGTGGGGCGCACTGCGGGCGAGGTCCCGGCGGAGCTCGGGCGCGGAAGCCGCGCCGGTTGCGGCGTCCGGCGCGGAGACCGGGCCCGTCGCGGGGCCCGAGGCCGGCGCAAAGCCCGGGGCCGGCGCCGGGGTCGGGGCGTGGCTGTTGGTGGGCGTGCTGACCGTGGCCCTGGCGGTGAACACGTCCTGGCTGATCGACAAGACGGAGGACGACCTCGTCGTGTCGAACACCGTGCCTGCCTGGGCGCAGCACACCGACGGGGTCGTCGCGGAGTTGCAGCGCCTGGGCGCGGACCGCACGCGGGTGGAGGCGGTCCCCGCCCGGAACCACCGCGAGGCGACGTTGCTGGCCCCGCATGTGAATCTGGCCCGCGGATGGAACCGCCAGTTGGACGTGGAGCGCGGCCGGCTGTTCTACGACGGGTCACTGAGCCCCGAGACGTACCGGGCGTGGCTGGACCGGTGGGCGGTGGGCTTCGTGGTGCTGCACCACGGCCGTCCGGACGGCCCGGCCGAGGAAGAGGCAGCGCTGGTGCGCAGCGGCCCCGAGTACTTGAAGCGGGTCTGGAAGGACAAGCACTGGACGATCTACCGGGTCAAGGACGCGGTGCCGCTGGTGGAGGCACCGGCGCAGGTCGTGAGCCTGGACCCGGCCGAGTTGGTCATACGGATGTCGCAGCCCGGGTCGGTGACGATACGGGTGGCGCACTCGCCGTGGCTGCGGGCCGAGGGGGCGTGCCTGGAGCCGGCGGGTGAGTTCACCCGGCTGACGGTGAAGGAGGCCGGGGAGTACCGGTTGGACTCCGCGTACCGGCTGTCGCGGGGTGCGGGCGCGGGCTGCTGAGCCGCGGGCGGAGAGCGCGGGGGCTGTCCGGAAAGCAGCGTCGTTTGCCCGTGGGGCATGGCTGGGGCCGGGAATCGGGCCGAAAGCCTGGGCGCGGGGTGCCGCCAGCATGTGGCTTGGGGAGGCATCCCACCCCGGAGTCAGGTTAGGTTAGCCTAAGTTCATGTCGGTTGCTGCTGCGTCAGGCCGCCCGTGGGGCGGGTCGCTCGCCACACCCGTGCTCCGGTGGTCAGACCCCGTGGTCGGGGGTGCCGAGGTGACGCCGCCGTATCTGCTGACCACGTCGGTCTTCGACGGCAGCGAGCCCACCGGGTCGGTGTACGTCGGCGTGCACACGCACACCGACGCGCTGTTGGTGTGGCCGCACGCCGGGTCGATGACCCTGCACACCCCCGGGGCGGTGCGCCGACTCGTTCCCGGACAAGGGGTGTGGGTGCCGGCCGGCATGCCGCACGCCTCCGCGGCCGAGCCGGGCAGCGTCGGCTGCTACACCTACGTGACGCGCTCCGCCGCCCCCGGGGACTGGTCGGCGCCGCGGGCGCTGCGGGTGGGGCGGGCGCTCCAGGAGATGCTGTTGCACCTCGACGTGACGCCGATGGACGACGGGCTGCGGCTGCGCACCCAGCGGGTGGTGCTGGAGATGCTCCAGGACGACCCGTTGCCGGCGCTGGACGTGCCGGTGCCGGAGGACTGGCGCATCCGGGCCCTCGCGCACGAGGTGTTGGAGGACCCCGACGACGACGCCTCCTTGGAGTACCTCGCCGCGCGGCACGGGCTGAGCGTGCGCACCGTGACCCGGGCCTTCGCGCAGGACATCGGCATGCCGTTCACGCGTTGGCGCGCCCTGGTGCGGATGTCCCGGGCCGTCGCCCTGCTCAGCGAGGGGCAGCCGGTGAACCTGGTGGCGCACCGCTGCGGTTACTCGACGACCAGCGCGTTCAGCGCCGCCTTCCGCCGGGTCACCGGCAGCAGCCCCACCGAGTACCTGCGCGCTCTGCCCCGTTCTGCGTCGCCCGCGCCCTTAACCCTGTGAACGCCGTACACCCGTAACGCGCTGACACGACAACTGCCCGACGTCGCAGCGTCGTAGCTCCGCGACCCACCAGCACGCCCTTCCGCGTCCGCTCACGTCCCCTCATGTCGTCTCGCGTCCGCCGTCGGGCTGCGCGTGACCGATTCGCGACGCACCCTGGCCGGCACGCGACGCCCGACGGCGCTTCCGTTCCCTAGCGTGGAGCGAAGTGAGGGTTGCCTGACTTCCGGTACCGGGGGACCGGAAGTGACGCGTGTCCGCACCGCGGTGACGGCTTTCACCACCGTCCGTCGACGAGCACCAGCCGCGCCGCCCGGTGCGCAGGGCCGCCGCCCGGCCGCAGCTCACCGAGGCGCTGCGCCGGGTGACCCGGGGCCGTACCGGTGTCGTCGTCGCCCACCGGCTGGAGCAGGCCCGCGACGCCGACCGCGTCGTGCTCCTGAAGGACGGCCGGATCGCCGAGGAGGGCACCCACGAAGACCTGTTGTCCCAGCGGGGCGAGTACGCCGCCCTCTGGCACGCGTACAGCGGGGGCCGCATCGGCGTCCCCCGGGAAACGACCGAGGAGCCCTGAGCCATGACCATCCACCGTGCCACCGTCTCCCGCGTGCGGCCCCTGGCCGACACCATGGTCCGCATCACGTTCGCGGCCGACGACGTGCCCGCCTTCGTCTCGACCGGGGTGGGCGACGAGTACGTGCGCCTCTTCTTCCCGCACGGGCCCGACCGCCGGGAGCTGTCCCTGCCGGTGTCCACCGACAACGGCGGCTGGGAGACCCCCGAGGGCCGCCCCACCGCCCCCATGCGCACCTTCACCATCCGTGCCGCGCGGCCCGAAGCCGCCGAGATAGACATCGACTTCGTGCTGCACGACGACGGGGTGGCGGGCCCCTGGGCCGCGGCGGCGCGCCCCGGCGACCCGCTCGGCCTGAACTCCCCGACCGGTCTGTACGACCCACCGGCCGACCTCGCCCGGCAGTTCCTCGTCTGCGACCTGACGGGCCTGCCGGCGCTCGCCCGCATCCTGGAGAGCACCCCGCGGGACGTCACCACCCGCGCGGTCGTCGAGGTGCCCGACGAGCGCTCCGTCCAGCCGCTGCCGGCGCACCCGCGGGCCAAGGTCACCTGGACGCACGGCGGCAACGGCCACGGCCCGAGCCGGCTCGCCGAACTCGTCACCACCGCGGTGCCCCCGGACGCCGACCTCACGGGCACCTACATCTGGGTGGCGGGCGAGACGACCGCGCTGCGCTCCGTCCGCAAACACCTGCGCAAGACGCTCGCCCTGCCCACCGACCGCTTCAAGGTCGTCGGCTACTGGGCGCCGGGCGGCGAGAGTTGGTCCGCGCGGTACGAGGCGCTGGCCACGGACGTGAAGGCGGAGCTGGCCGCGCTCTGGGACGACCCGCAGGGCGATCTGGAGGACGTGACGATCACGTACGAGGAGCAGCTGACCCGGCTCGGGTTGTGACGGGTCGTGACGAAAGGACGGTGGCGGCACCCCGGCGAGGGTGCCGCCACCGTTCAGCGACTCAGGAACTCAGGAGCTCGGGAACTCGGCGGCTCAGACCGCGGACTTGGCCTTCCAGGCCGCCCAGTCCATGTTCCAGCCGTTCAGACCGTTGTCGGGCTTGATCGTCGTGTCCTTGGAGTTCTGCACGATGACGACGTCGCCGATCATCGAGTTGTTGAAGAACCAGGCGCCGGGCTGGTTGGGGTCGTTGGCGCCCTGCTTGTCGTTCAGACCGACGCAGCCGTGGCTGGTGTTGGACTTGCCGAAGATGGAGTCGGGGCCCCAGTAGTTGCCGTGGATGAAGGTGCCCGAGGTGGACAGCCGCATCGCGTGCGGGACGTCCTTGATGTCGTACTCGCCCTTGCCGTCGGAGTCGGTGAACCCGACGGTGGCGCCGTTCATCCGGGTCTCCTTGAACTTCTCGGAGATCACCATCTGACCGTTGTACGTCGGGGTGCCCGGGGCGCCGGCGGAGATCGGGATCTCCCTGACGACCTTGCCGTTGCGCTTGACCGTCATCATCTTGGTCGCGGCGTCGACGGTGGAGACCTGGTTGCGGCCGACCTTGAAGGTGACCGTCTTCTGCTGGACGCCGAAGACGCCCTGCGAGCCCTCGACGCCGTCCAGGGCCAGCTTCAGCGTGACGGTGGAGCCTTCCTTCCAGTACTGGTCGGGGCGGAAGTCCAGGCGCTGGGAGCTGAACCAGTGGCCGACGATCTCCTGGCCGCCGGTGGAGGTGACCGCGATGGCGGACTGCACGGCCTTCTTGTTGCTGATCGGCTTGTTGAAGGTGATGGACACCGGCATGCCGACGCCGACGGTGGAGCCGTCCTCGGGGGTGAAGTTGCCGATGAAGCTGTTGCTCGGCGAGACGGTGGTGAAGGAGGAGTTCTCGAAGGCGACGAGACCCTTCTCGTCCTTCGCGCTGGCGGACACCTTGTAGGTGGTGGAGCGCTTCAGGCTGGCGTCGGGCTTCCAGCTCTTGCCGTCGGCGGCGATGGTGCCCTTGACCTCCGTGCCCTCGGAGCTGGTCAACGTGACCTTGGTCAGGGTGCCGTCGGTGACGGTGACCTTGGCGTTGTTGATGCTCGCGTTGCTCGTGGAGTTCTTGGGCTCGATGGCTATTCGGGCCTTGGAGACCGCCTTGGCGGCGGCCTCGTCGACCTGGGCCTGCGACTTCTTGGCCGCGTCGCCGCTGCCCTTCTCGCCGTCGCCACCGCAGGCCGACAACACCAGTACGCCGCCGAGCACAGCGGAGGCGGCTGCGAGGGCCCGACGCCGCCGCTTGCTGTCCGTCATCACACGCTTCTCCATCGTCGCCGAGCCCCCGGGACCGAACACGGGGGACACCACCTATTTCGAGTATTCCGGGTGTCCGGTTCCACACCCCTCCCGGAATGTGACGGACACCACTGCGGGGGCCGTTCCGGCCGCCGCGGTCACCCCGTTCTGCACCGTCGACCCGGTCGCTCCGCCGCCCGCCCCGTCCGCCACGGTACGCCGTCGGGCGCGCCGCCCGGCACGGCTTTCCGCACGCCCCGGACGGTTAAGGGCCTGTCGTGGGGCACCCCTTCACGGTACATACCGTTTCACGGTACACACGGTGACGGCTCGGCGCTTGTCCGTGGTTCCGCGCCGACCGGGACGAGGTCGGCACACCCCTGTTACGCAGCTGTGAACATCCAACTTTCGCGACGGCCGCCGCGTTCACTAGCATCAGCCAACCGCCCAAGTCCACGATTCCACAAGGGGGATCACGTCTGTGCCCGTCGCTCGCCGACCGCTGCTGACCGCTGCTGCCGCGGGGGCCCTGCTGTGCGCGCTCTGGTTCGTTCCGTCGGCGAACGCGACCGACGGCCGGCCGTCGGTGGATTCCGGCGCGACCAGCGTCGGAGCGGTCGGGCGGGACGAGCTGCGGCTCACCGACCCGAGCAGCGTGGACCTCACCCCGCCGGTGCTCGGCGGTACGGCGTTCCTCGCGGTGGGGGTGGCGTCGGTGACCTTCGCACTCCGCCGCGGAGGGTCCTCTTCCGGTTCCGCTTCCTCCTCCGCCGCGGGTACGGGTCCGGCCCGGGACCGCTGAGCCGGACCCCGGCCCTCAGCCCAGCGGGCCGGTGACTTCCTCCACTGCCGCGACCAGTCGCCCGTCCCGGACGAACGCCTCCGCCGCCGCCAGGTCCGGCGCGAGGAAGCGGTCCGGTCCCGGACCCGCCACGCCCGCCGCGCGCAGCGCGTCGACGGCGGCCCGGGTGGCGGGCGCGGGGGTGAGGCCCTGCCGCAGCTCGACGGCCCGGGTCGCCGCGTACAGCTCGACCGCGACGATCCGGCCGAGCGCGGCCACGGCGGTGCGCAGCTTGCGGGCCGCGGACCAGCCCATCGAGACGTGGTCCTCCTGCATCGCCGACGACGGGATCGAGTCGGCGGACGCCGGCACCGCGAGCCGCTTCATCTCGCTGACCAGGGCGGCCTGGGTGTACTGGGCGATCATCAGCCCGGAGTCGACGCCGGGGTCCTCGGCGAGGAACGGCGGCAGGCCGTGGCTGCGGTTCTTGTCGAGGAGGCGGTCCGTGCGGCGCTCGGCGATCGAGCCGAGGTCGGCGGCGGCGATGGCGAGGAAGTCGAGGACGTACGCGACGGGGGCGCCGTGGAAGTTCCCGTTGGACTCCACCCGGCCCTGCGCCGGCAGGACCACCGGGTTGTCCACGGCGGCGGCCAGCTCGCGCTCGGCGACCAGCAGGGCGTGCGCGAGGGTGTCCCGGCCCGCGCCCGAGACCTGGGGCGCACAGCGTACGGAGTACGCGTCCTGGACACGCGGCGCCTCGTCCTGCTGGTAGTGCCCGGTGAGCCCGGACCCCTTGAGCACGGCGGCCATGTTGGCGGCGGCCACGGCCTGCCCGGGGTGGGGGCGGATGGCGTGCAGCTCGGCAGCGAGGACCCGCTCGGTGCCGAGGAGCGCTTCGAGCGAGAGCGCGGCGGTGATGTCGGCACTGGTGTGCAGGCGCTGGAGGTCGTCGATCGCCATGATCAGCATGCCGAGCATGCCGTCGGTCCCGTTGAGGAGGGCGAGCCCCTCCTTCTCCCGCAGCTCGACGGGGGCGATGCCGTGCTCCGCGAGCAGCTCGCCGGCGGGCCGCAGCCGCCCGTCGGGCCCCTCCGCGCCCCCCTCGCCCAACAGGGTCAGGGCGCAGTGGGACAGCGGCGCGAGGTCGCCGGAGCAGCCGAGGGAGCCGTACTCGTGGACGACGGGGGTGATGCCGGCGTTCAGCACGTCCGCCATGGTGCGGGCGACCTCGGGCCGTACGCCGGTGTGCCCCGAGCACAGGGTCTTCAGCCGCAGGAACATCAGCGCCCGCACCACCTCGCGCTCCACGCGGTCCCCCATGCCGGCCGCGTGCGACCGCACGATGTTCCGCTGGAGTTGCGCGCGCAGGTCGTGCCCGATGTGCCGGGTGGCGAGCGCACCGAAGCCGGTGGACACGCCGTAGACGGGCTCGGGCTTGGCTGCGAGGGCGTCGACGACGGCGCGGGAGGCCGCGAGCGCGTCGAGCGCGTCCTGGGAGATCAGGACCCGGGCGCCGTGGCGGGCCACGGCGATGACGTCGGCACGGGTGGCCCCGGAGGTGCGCACCACCACGGTTTGCATATCCATATTCAGCAGCGTACGTACTGAATTCCCGCATGTCACGAGCCTGTTGCGCGTCCGCCGCCGGCGGGGCATGCGCGAGGCCCCCTGCGGGTGCGTTGTGGTTGCCCGCGCCGCTCCCACGTGGGCCCCCCGGGACACCACTGCGGGCGCGTTGGCCCCCACGGGCCGTGGGGCTTGTCCTGCGGTTTCGCTCCCCGTGCCTTGCGGGCACGATGGGGCCCCGGCGCCCCTGGACACCCCGCCGTTTTCCTGCCGGACCATGAGTCACTGCACGCCCGTGCGTGGCTTGTCGCGCAGTTCCGCCCCCTGGGTTGCTTGGGGCATCGTTGCCCCAAACACCCGCAGTTGCTCGACGGCAGAAGGCACACAGGGGCGCGGGGAACTGCGCGACAAGCCACAACGCACCCGCAGAAAACACGGCTCCCGCAGGAAAACGGCGGGGTGTCCAGGGGCGCCGGGGGCCCCATCGTGCCCGCAGGGCACAGGGGGCGGAACTGCGCGAACAGTCCACCACCAGGCCGCAGAAGCCGAACAGCCCGTAGGGCAAACGGCGAGGTCGCCCCAATCAGCCCGCCCGCAGGGCGCACGGCGGGGGCAGGTCGTGCCGGGTCAGCCCGCGCCGCGGAAGCGGCGGCGTTCGCGGCCCCGCCCCGGCTCGTCCGCCAGCCTCAGCACCGCACCGTCCCGCCCCGCCACCACCGGCCCCACCGCCCCTTCCGCCTTCGCGCGGTACTGCGCCGCGTCCGCCAGGCGGAACAGCCGGCGCGCGCTCCTGACCTGCCCGATGGGGTCGCCCGTGGACGCGACCCCGCACGCCACCCCCTCCCCCAGCTCCAGCTCCGCCGCCCGCCCGCACAGTTCGTCCGCGACGCGCACCACCTCGTCCGCCGCCGGCCCCACGCACACCAGACAGAACTCGTCGCCGCCCAGCCGCGCAGCCAACGCGTCCGTCAGCATCGCCCCGCACAGCGACAGCACCGAGCCGAACCGTTCCAGCAGACGGTCGCCGACGGCGTGGCCGAGGGTGTCGTTGACCCGCTTCAACCCGTTGAGGTCGCAGACGACCAGGCTGACCACGGTGCCGTCGGCACGGTGGAGTTCCAGCGCCTCGTCGAGCCGGGCGTCCACCGCGCGTCGGTTCGCCAGGCCGGTCAGCGGGTCGGTGAAGGCCAGCCGTCGCACTTCCTCCAGCCGTTCGGTCTGTGCGATGCCCGCGGCGACGACGGACGCCAGCACCGTCGCGAAGTGGGCCTCGTCCCGACCGAACACCGGCGCCCCGAGCGGTCGGGCCACGTACAGCTCGCCCCACGCCCGCCCGTGCAGCACGATCGGCGCGACCACGCAGCACCCTCGGCGGCGGCGCCGCAGTGCGGAGGCCCGGCCGCCCGCGCCGCCGGACGTCACCGACGGGTGGCGGTACCCGCGCGCGGGGACAGGGCCGTACTCCGGGACGATCGAGTCACGGCCCGGGTCGGACCAGGACGCCGACCCCTCCCCGGCGACCGTCGCCGGCTCCGCCGTCTCCACCCACGCCTCCGGCTCCCCGCCGCCCGCCCACCGCTCGTGCAGGAACTCCGTGATCTCGGGGAAGCGATTGACGGGGTACGTCTCCGACTCCGGGAACTCCTCCTCGTCCACGACCCGCTCGCCCGCGTTCACCAGGACCTTCAGCCGCCCCAGCTCCCGCTCCCACACGGACAGCGCCGCGAAGGAACCGTTCAGCGCGGAGCAGGCGCCCAGTGCCGCCGCGCGCCAGAACTCGCGCGGGGTCTGTGCCGCAGCCATCGCCTGGGCCAGTGAGACTACGGCCCGCAACCGCTGATCCTCTGCCATCACCCCAGCTTAGGGAGGTTTACCGGTTTTAAGCGGTTGGACGACCCCACAAGTGATGACGCAGCGTGATCATGGCGTGCTCACTCTCCGCGCCGCTCGCTCACTCCCCCGGCCACTGCGGCTTCCGCTTCTCGTTGAACGCGGCGACCCCCTCCGCCCGGTCCCCGGAGAAGGCCACCGCGCGCCACGCCGCGTCCTCCACCTCCAGGCCGGCCCGCAGGTCCAGCCCCTGCCCCAGCCGCAGGGCGCGCTTCGCGGCGCGCAGGCCCACCGGCGAGTTCGCGGCGATCCGCCCGGCGAGGGCGAGCGCGGCCGTACGGGCGTCGTCCGCGAGTTCGTCCACCAGCCCCAGCTCCCGCGCCTCCTGCGCCGCGACCCGACGCGCGCTGAACACCAGCTCGGCGGCGCGCGCGGCGCCGACCCTGCGGGGCAGCAGCTGGGTGCCCCCGCCGCCGGGGATGACTCCGACGGCCACCTCGGGCAGGGCGACGACCGCGGTCGCGTCGCCCACGATCACGTCGCAGGCCAGCGCCAGCTCGAAGCCCCCGCCGAGGGCGTACCCGTGCACGGCGGCGACGGCCGGCATCGGCAGCTCCAGGACGCCGGTGTACGCGGCGCGCGACGTCGGCCGCTGCCGCAGCAGGTCCGCGTCGCTGAAGGAGTTCCGCTCCTTCAGGTCCGCGCCGACGCAGAACGCCCGGTCGTTCGAGGAGGTCAGCACGGTGACCCGGACGCCCGGGTCCGCGGCGAGCGCCGCGCACGCCTCGGCGATGGCGAGCGCCATGCCGGTGGAGACGGCGTTCATGGCCTCGGGCCGGTCGAGGACGAGTTCGGCGACGTGCCCGTGCCTGCGGACGAGCACGAAGTCCCCGTAGCGCTGCGACTGCTCCGACAAGGGCTCCGAAGGCGAAGAAGACGGCACGGACATCTGGCACCCTCCCGGTGAGCCGGTGACCCGGCAGAACAACGAACAGGTTAACGATGGTTCACCGGATCATAGGCGGCCCCGGGCCACCAGGCGAGGGGCCCCTAAGGGCTGTCCCGTAATCCCCTGGTGGATCAGCGCGCGGCGTCAGATGCGGTGCATCGCAAGGCGGAGGGGTCACCGCATACTGGATGTATGTGGTGATTCCGACAACGCGGCGTGGGGGTCCCACCGTGCCCGCAGGGCGCAGGGGGAGTGCCGTAGCTGTCGTCGCGCGCCCGCCAGGGATTACGGGACAGCCCTTAGTTAGGACCTGCGCGAGAGCAGCCAGGGCTCGACGATGCCGAGCCCGCGCACCGGTCGCTGCCACATCGGTTGGAGCGCGTAGCGGTACGGCGGCGCCGGCTCGCCCTCCTTCTCCGCCGCAGCGGCCTCCTCCGCCGCCTGCGTCTCCGACTTGGGCGCGTCCCCGGTCCTGATCAGCTCCAACGCGAACGCGCCGTCCACCAGGACGGTGTCCTTCGGCGCTATCGACGTCAGCCGGCTGGCGAGGTTCACCGTGGTGCCGAAGACGTCTCCCATCCGGGTCGTGACCGTGCCGAAGGCGATGCCGACCCGCAGCGAGGGCATCGACTCGTCCTGCCGCATGGTGTCGATCAGCCGCAGGGCGATCTCGGAGGCGGTGCCGGCGTCGTCCGCCGCGTACAGCACCTCGTCGCCGAGGGTCTTGATGAGCCGGCCGCCGTGCGCGGCGACCAGGTCGGCCGCGGTGGTCTCGAAGACCTCGACCAGCTCGCCCAGTTCCTCCTCCTCCAGGCGGCGGGTGAGGCGGGTGAAGCCGACGAGGTCGGCGAAGCCCACGGCGAGCCGGCGGTCGACCATCTCCTCGTCGTCCGCGGCCTGGACGACCCGGCCGGTCGCGGCGGCGAGCTGCCGGCGCCACACGTAGACCAGGAACTCCTGGAGCTCCGGGAGGAGCAGTTCGATCAGGGGGTACGTGACTTCCGTCCGGGTCATGCCGGGCTCGGGCGGCTCGGTCAGGCCCTCCAGGAAGGAGTCGATCTGCCATTCGGCGAGCCGGGCGGTGGTCTGCCCGGTGGAGCGGGCGACCTGGATCGCCATGGGCTCGCTCAGCAGCCCCGCCTCGACGAGGCCGGCGAGCCGGCGCAGCGCGAGGACGTCCGCCTCCGTGAGCGCCTTCGCCTGGCCGATGTCGGCGAAGCCCATGGCCCGCCAGAAGCGGGAGGCCAGGTCCATGGAGACGCCGGCGGTGCGGGCCGCCTGGAAGGGGGTGTAGCGCCGCTCGGCACCGAGGATGAGCTGTTCGAGGCGGATGGCGAGGGGGTCGTCGGTGGGCTCGGCGGTGTGGTCGACCGCGTGGTGCGGCGTGGGGTGTCCCCCGCCCGAGGAGCCCGTACCGGAAGAGCCGGCACCCGAAGCGCCCGCGCCGGAGGAACTCGTACCGGAAGAACTCGTGCCGGAGGATCGTTCGGAGT
Organism: Streptomyces sp. NPDC048057; assembly: GCF_040653095.1. Lineage (NCBI taxonomy): Bacteria > Bacillati > Actinomycetota > Actinomycetes > Kitasatosporales > Streptomycetaceae > Streptomyces > Streptomyces sp. NPDC048057. The sequence continues at coordinate 35,276 of NZ_JBEZNF010000007.1, read as the reverse complement.
CGTCGGACGCGCCCGCGCCGGAAGTGGTGTCGTCGACGGTCACCAGCCGCCTCCTGCCCTTTCCCTGCGCAACTGCCTGCCGATCTGTCGCTCGATCGCCTCAACGATACGGCAGGTGTGCCCTGGCTCACGTCCTCGCGACGGTACCGGTACGCCCCGGCCCGTCACTCCGGGCCGGCTGCGCCGGCGGCCCGCAGGTGCACCACGTCACCGGCCCCGACCGCCTCGCGCGCACCGTCCGGCAGGGCCAGGACCAGCCGTCCGTCCCCGTCGAGCGCGACCGCCTCGCCGGTCAGCGACCGGTCGCCCGGCAGTTCGGCCCGTACGGTACGGCCCAGCGTGGCACACCCGGCAGCATATGCCTCCTGCACGTTCGAGACGGCGGGGTCCCCACCGGCCGCACGCCAGTCCCCGTACCACTGCTCCAGCGAGCGCAGCACTGCCCGCAGCAGCGGGTCGCGGTCGGTGCACACGGCCCGGGCGAGCGCCAGCGAACCGGCCGTCGGCACCGGCAGCTCCGCCGCCGCGAGCGTGACGTTGATGCCGATGCCGAGCACCACGGCGTCGCTCCCCGCCCGCTCGGCGAGGATGCCGCCGGTCTTGCGCTCCTCGCCGTCCACCGTCACCAGCAGGTCGTTGGGCCACTTGAGCGAGGTGTCCACGCCCGCGGCCCGGCTCAGGCCCGTCGCGGCGGCCACCCCGGCGAGCAACGGCAGCCACCCCCAGCGCTCCGGCGGCACCGCGGGACCGGGCCGCAGCAGTACGGAGAAGAAGAGCCCCGAGCGCGGCGGCGCGCTCCACGTGCGGTCCAGCCGCCCGCGCCCCGCCGTCTGTTCCTCGGCGACGAGCACCGCGCCCTCGGGCGGCGCGCCGCCCGCGGCCCGGGTGACCCGGGCGACGAGGTCGGCGTTGGTGGAACCGGTGCTCGGCACGACGTCCAGCGCCGTCCACAGCCCGCCGGGGCGCACCAGCGCGCGCCGCAGCGTGGTCGCGTTCAGGGGTGGCCGCTCCAGGTCGGCCCAGCGACTCGCGGCCCCCTCGGCCCTCGGGGCCCCCGGTTCACGCGCCTCGTCACCGCTGTTGCCACGCGCATCGTTCGACGTCATGCAAGCCAGGTTAGGTGTGGCAAAGACCGCACTGCGCTCCCGTAGACGCGCCGATACGCTACGAGGCAGTAGCCGATCAGCAGCCGACGGCACCGCCCGCCGGGCTCTGACACGTCCCCCTCCACCCCCCCCGTGACCAGGCAGGGAGCCGCATCCCGATGGCAGAGCCGGAACAGCACGACAGCCACACCACCGCGGGAAAGATCGCGGACCTTCGGCGCCGTGTCGACGAGGCCACCCACGCCGGCTCCGCGCGGGCCGTCGAGAAGCAGCACGCCAAGGGCAAGCTGACCGCGCGCGAACGCGTCGACCTGCTGTTGGACGAGGGGTCCTTCGTCGAGTTCGACGAACTCGCCCGGCACCGCTCCACCAACTTCGGCCTGGAGCGGACCCGTCCGTACGGGGACGGCGTCGTCACCGGCTACGGCACCGTCGACGGCCGCCCGGTCGCGGTCTTCTCCCAGGACTTCACCGTCTTCGGCGGCGCCCTCGGCGAGGTCTTCGGCCAGAAGATCATCAAGGTGATGGACTTCGCCCTGAAGACCGGCTGCCCGGTCGTCGGCATCAACGACTCCGGCGGCGCGCGGATCCAGGAGGGCGTCAGCGCGCTCGGCATGTACGGCGAGATCTTCCGCCGCAACACCCACGCCTCCGGCGTGATCCCGCAGATCTCGCTGGTCGTCGGCCCGTGCGCGGGCGGCGCCGTCTACTCGCCCGCGATCACCGACTTCACGGTGATGGTCGACCAGACCTCGCACATGTTCATCACCGGCCCCGACGTGATCAAGACGGTGACGGGCGAGGACGTCGGCTTCGAGGCGCTGGGCGGCGCCCGCACCCACAACACCACGTCGGGCGTGGCCCACCACATGGCGGGCGACGAGAAGGACGCGATCGAGTACGTCAAGTCCCTCCTGTCGTACCTCCCCTCCAACAACCTCTCCGAGCCGCCGGCCTTCCCCGAGGAGGCGGACCTCGCGGTCAACGACGAGGACCGCGAGCTGGACGTCCTCATCCCGGACAGCGCGAACCAGCCGTACGACATGCACACGGTCATCGAGCACGTCCTGGACGACGGCGAGTTCCTGGAGACGCAGGCGCTGTTCGCGCCCAACATCATCACCGGCTTCGGCCGCGTCGAGGGCTATCCCGTCGGGGTCGTCGCCAACCAGCCGATGCAGTTCGCCGGCTGCCTCGACATCAACGCGTCCGAGAAGGCGGCGCGGTTCGTCCGCACCTGCGACGCGTTCAACGTCCCCGTCCTGACCTTCGTCGACGTCCCCGGCTTCCTGCCCGGCGTCGACCAGGAGTACGGCGGCATCATCCGGCGCGGCGCCAAGCTGATCTTCGCGTACGCGGAGGCGACCGTCCCGCTGATCACGGTGATCACGCGCAAGGCGTTCGGCGGCGCGTACGACGTCATGGGCTCCAAGCACCTGGGCGCCGACATCAACCTGGCCTGGCCGACCGCGCAGATCGCGGTGATGGGCGCCCAGGGCGCGGTGAACATCCTGCACCGGCGCGCGATCGCCGACGCGGGCGACGCGGCGGAGCAGGAGCAGACCCGCGCCCGGCTCATCCAGGAGTACGAGGACGCGCTGCTGAACCCGTACACGGCGGCGGAGCGGGGGTACGTCGACGCGGTGGTGGCGCCGTCGGACACGCGGTGGCAGGTCGTGCGGGGGCTGCGGCAGTTGCGCACGAAGCGGGAGAGCCTGCCGCCGAAGAAGCACGGGAACATCCCGCTGTGACCACCGGTCCCCGTACCGACGGAGGAAGGGCGTGACCATGATCAAGATCGTGCGGGGCAACCCGACGCCGGAGGAGCTGGCGGCGGCGGTGGCGGTGGTGCGGGCGCGGGTGATGGAGTCCGCGGCGCGGGAGGGCGGCGCGGCGGTGGCCCCGCAGCAACGCTGGTCCGCCCCGTCCCGCATCGCCCACGGCACCGTCCCGATGCCGGGCCCCCGGGCGTGGGCCCACACGTACTGGCCGATCTGACACCGGGCGGCCCGCGGATGCGTGGCGCTCCGCGGGTCGAGCCCCCTGAACACTCTCACCGTTTCCCCCGCGGGGGCGTGCCAGGAGGAGCGTTGGGGGTCCGCCCACGCCCTCTGGGCACAGGTGGCGGAATCTTGGGTTCCAAAGGTGAGTACGTGTACTCAGGCGCCCGCACCCCCTCCCCCGCCACCATCAAGGCATGCTGTGGTCCGACCCGAAAGACGAAGCCCCCGAGGAGCTGCGCCAAACGCAGGCGATGATGCGCCGCGCCGGCGTGCTGCTCGCCTTGGCCATGGTGCTCGGGATGATCGTGGTGGGCCTGCACGGAAGCTGGCGCTGAGGGAGTGCGGGCCCCGGGCAGGTCGCGCCTAACATGGCCGCATGACCGGCCAACCCTCCGCTCCCGCCGCCCCTCTCCGCCTCGTCCTCGCCTCCGCCTCCCCCGCCCGCCTGCGCCAGTTGCGGGCCGCGGGCTTCGACCCCGAGGTGATCGTCAGCGGCGTCGACGAGGACGCCCTGAGCGCGCCCACGCCCGGCGAACTCGCCCTCGTGCTCGCCGAGGAGAAGGCGGCCGTCGTCGCCGCCCTCCCCCACGTCACCCGCGCGCTCGTGATCGGCTGCGACTCGGTGCTCGACCTGGACGGGGAGGCGCTGGGCAAGCCCGCGGACGCGGAGGAGGCCACCGCGCGGTGGAAGGCGATGCGGGGGCGCTCCGGCGTGCTGCGGACCGGGCACTGCATCACCGACACGACCACCGGGCGGATCGCGTCGGCGACCGCGTCCACGACGGTGCACTTCGGCGAGCCGACGGACGCCGAGATCGCCGCGTACGTCGCGACCGGCGAACCGCTCCACGTGGCGGGCGCGTTCACCCTCAACGGGCGCTCCGGCCCGTTCGTCGACGGCATCGAGGGCGACCACGGCAACGTCATCGGCATCTCGCTGCCGCTGGTGCGCACCCTGCTGGCCGAGCTCGGCCACTCGGTGACCGACTTCTGGACCTGAGCCGAACCGGAAGCACGGAGCGCGGAAGACGGAGCACGGGGCGCAGAGCGCGGAGCCCCTACGCCGGCGCCGGCCCGCCCGCGGGCGCCCGCTCCGCCTCCCGCGGGTCGTACGACGTCAGCACCAGCACGATCAGCCCCAGCACCACCATCAGGAAGGCGAAGGCCGACCAGCCCACCAGGCCCACGGTCACCGCCCCCAGCACGCCGTGCACCACCGCCGCCGCGATCAGCAGGCCGCGGCCGAAGCGACCGGGCGAGCGGTCCCGTAGGGCGGCGAGGACGCAGATCGTCGCGCACCCGGCGAGGAAGAGCCCGAGGGCGCCGCCCGCCGCCCAGGTGCCGACGACCATCGCATCGGGGTCCAGGCCGTCCAGGGACATGGACTGGCCGTCCACGAACGCGGCGAGGACGCCGTTGATCACCACGATGCCCACCGCCTCCACCAGCAGGACGACCGCCGCCACCCAGGCCACCGGTCTGCGCATCACGGACCCCACCCCCTCCGTCACCGCCAGTACGCACCGAGGACAGCGTGCACGCTACTCATGGGTAAACCACCGGACAAGGCTCCGGCACCACCCGCCCCACCCCACCGAACGGAGCGGAATCGTTCGGCCATTCGTAGGGACTCCACAAAGAAAGGGGTGGGGCGGCTGGCCCCGCGCACAGAGACCTGCGCCACACAGGCGGGCTACTGTCTGGAAGGTAAACCCGTCGTACCGTGGTGCGACTAGGGATTTTGCGACTTCGAGCGAGCCTCGAATCACGCTCCGTGTGGGCAAGCTCACCATAGGGGACGGGTCGAACGGCCGTGTCGGCAGTCCCTAAACTCGGCTTGTTTCAAGGAGGGAGCCAACGTGCGCAAGGTGCTCATCGCCAACCGAGGCGAAATCGCGGTCCGCGTCGCCAGGGCCTGCCGTGACGCCGGCATCGCGAGCGTCGCCGTATACGCCGATCCGGACCGGGACGCTCTGCACGTCCGCGCGGCCGACGAGGCGTTCGCCCTGGGCGGTGACACCCCGGCGGCCAGCTATCTGGACATGGGCAAGGTGCTCCAGGCGGCGAAGGACTCGGGAGCCGACGCGATCCACCCGGGTTACGGCTTCCTGTCCGAGAACGCCGAGTTCGCCCAGGCCGTGCTCGACGCCGGACTGACCTGGATCGGTCCGCCGCCCGCGGCGATCCGGGACCTCGGCGACAAGGTCGCCGCCCGGCACATCGCCCAGCGCGCCGGCGCGCCGCTGGTCGCCGGCACGCCCGACCCGGTCGCGGGCGCGGACGAGGTCGTCGCCTTCGCCCGGGAGAACGGGCTGCCCATCGCGATCAAGGCCGCCTTCGGCGGCGGCGGTCGCGGACTGAAGGTCGCCCGCACCCTGGAAGAGGTGCCGGAGCTGTACGACTCGGCGGTCCGCGAGGCGGTCGCCGCGTTCGGCCGGGGCGAGTGCTTCGTCGAGCGCTACCTGGACAAGCCGCGGCACGTCGAGACGCAGTGCCTGGCCGACCAGCACGGCAACGTCGTGGTGGTCTCCACCCGTGACTGCTCCCTCCAGCGCCGGCACCAGAAGCTGGTGGAGGAGGCCCCGGCCCCGTTCCTGACGGACGAGCAGAACGCGGAGCTGTACCGCGCCTCCAAGGCGATCCTGAAGGAGGCCGGCTACGTCGGCGCCGGCACGGTCGAGTTCCTCGTCGGCCTCGACGGCACGATCTCCTTCCTGGAGGTCAACACCCGGCTCCAGGTCGAGCACCCGGTCACCGAAGAGGTCACCGGCATCGACCTCGTGCGCGAGATGTTCCGCATCGCCGACGGCGAGGAGCTGGGCTACGACGACCCGCCGGTGCGCGGCCACTCCTTCGAGTTCCGGATCAACGGCGAGGACCCGGGCCGCAACTTCCTGCCCGCGCCCGGCACCGTGACCTCCTTCGCCGCGCCGACCGGCCCCGGCGTCCGGCTGGACGCGGGCGTCGAGTCCGGCAGCGTCATCGGCCCCGCGTGGGACTCCCTGCTCGCCAAGCTGGTCATCACCGGCGCCACCCGCGAGCAGGCGCTCCAGCGCGCCGCCCGGGCGCTGGGCGAGTTCCAGGTCGAGGGCATGGCCACCGCCATCCCCTTCCACCGCGCCGTGGTCGTCGACCCCGACTTCACCAGTGACCCCTTCCGGGTGCACACCCGCTGGATCGAGACCGAGTTCGTCAACGAGATCCCGGCGTTCACCGCGTCCGGGGACGCGGAGACGGAGGAGGAGACGGGCCGCGAGACCGTCGTCGTCGAGGTCGGCGGCAAGCGCCTGGAGGTCTCGCTCCCCGCGCACCTGGGCATGACCCTGGCCCGTACGGGCCTGGCGGCGGGCGCGAAGCCCAAGCGGCGCGCGGCCCGCAAGTCCGCGTCCGGGGCGTCCGGCGACACCCTCGCCTCCCCGATGCAGGGCACGATCGTGAAGGTCGCCGTCGAAGAGGGCCAGCAGGTGCAGGAGGGCGACCTGGTCGTCGTCCTGGAGGCGATGAAGATGGAGCAGCCGCTGAACGCGCACCGCGCGGGCACCGTCAAGGGACTGGCCGCGGAGGTGGGCGCCGCGATCTCCTCCGGTGCGGCCATCTGCGAGATCAAGGACTGACACCGCCCTGGCCCGAGTCGTGACGGAGGGCCCGTCCGGTCGTCGACGACCGGACGGGCCCTCCGTCCGCTGGGTGACCAGCTGGAGCGGGGGACCGAGGAAGGAACGACGCGATGATGCCGGGACCGGGGACGGGTGGCACGACGGACGGGAGGGCCGGGCGGACCGGGCAGGTGGGGCAGGTCGCCCGGGCGGTCCGTCCCAAGCGGGCCGACGCGCGCCGCAACTACGACCGGCTGCTGACCGAGGCCCGTGCCGTCTTCGCCGAGCGCGGCACCGATGCGTCCCTGGAGGAGATCGCCCGCCGTTCGGGCGTCGGCATCGGCACCCTGTATCGGCACTTCCCGAACCGGCACGCGATCATGAGCGCGGTCTTCCAGGACGCGCTCGCCGCCCTGCTGGACCGTTCGCGGGCGCTGGCGGACGCGCCCGACCCCTTCGCCGCGCTCGCCGAGTGGCTGCGCGCGCTGATCTCCTGCTCGGGCGAGTACAACGGGATCTCACGCGCGCTGATGTCCGCCTCCCACGACGCGGACTCGGCGCTCTCCTCGTGCTGCGTGCCGCTGGCCGAGGCGGGCGAGCAGCTGCTGCGGCGGGCGGTCGACGCCGGAGCCGTACGGGACGACACGTCCATCGGCGACCTGATGCAGCTCACGAACGCGATCGCCCTCGCGGGCGAGCAGTCGCCCGCGGACCCGGGCCTGCCGGACCGGCTGCTGGCCCTCACCCTGCGCGGCCTGCGCCGCTGAGGGCTGCGTCAGCGGCGTAGCCCGGCGACCCGGGCGCCGCGCTCCATTCCGCCGCCTCCGCCTCCGCCGCCGCCCAGCCCGTCGCGTTCGAGCGCGGCGGGCGTGAGGCGGGTGGGGGTGCCTCCGCCGCGGGTGCGGCGCTGGCCCGGCAGCGGGACCTCGCGGCGCGGGGTGCGTCCGCCCTGCTCGGTCGCGGTGGGCCCGGTCGCTCCCGCCACGGCGATCTGGACGCCCTGGTCGGCCAGCGCCTGGAGTTCCGCCGCCGCCCGGTCGTCGTGGGCCGGCGGCTCGTCGGTGACCAGTCGGGTGATGACGTCCGTCGGCACGGTCTGGAACATGGTGTCCGCGCCCAGCTTGGTGTGGTCGGCGAGGACCACGACCTCCGCCGCCGCCTGCACCAGGGCCCGGTCGACGCTCGCGGAGAGCATGTTGGACGTGGACAGCCCGCGCTCGGCGGTCAGCCCGCTCCCGGACAGGAACGCCCGGGAGACCCGCAGCCCTTGGAGGGACTGCTCGGCACCGCTGCCGACCAGCGCGTAGTTGGAGCCGCGCAGGGTCCCGCCGGTCATCACGACCTCGACGCGGTTGGCGTGCGCCAGGGCCTGGGCGACCAGCAGGGAGTTGGTGACGACGGTGAGGCCGGGCACCCGGGCGAGCCGGCGGGCCAGCTCCTGGGTGGTGGTGCCCGCGCCCACGACGATCGCCTCGCCCTCCTTGACGAGGCTCGCGGCGAGGTCGGCGATCGCGGTCTTCTCGGCGGTGGCCGACAGGGACTTCTGCGGGAAGCCCGACTCGCGGGTGAAGCCGCCCGGCAGCACCGCGCCGCCGTGGCGCCGGTCGAGGAGTCCTTCGGCCTCCAGGGCGCGCACGTCCCGACGTACGGTCACCTCGGAGGTCTGGACGACGCGGGCGAGCTCCCGGAGCGATACGGCTCCGTTGGCGCGCACCATTTCAAGGATCAGTTGGCGACGTTCTGCAGCGAACACGGAACTGACAGTAACCTGATCGGCCGACGCTTTTCAGCTCCATGCACCGATTAACGAGTTTTGCGCCCGGGGAGTGGTGCCGAGTGGTATGGAGGGGTCCACACCTGACCGTACCGAGGTCGGAAGGTGATCACCGGGCGAGCGAAAAGCCAATGCTCGCCCGGGTTTGTCCCACCTTGACCGGCCCGGACCCGCCTCGGAGCCGCTCAGCCCTCGCCGGTCGCCTTCCGCGTCTGGAGCTGGCGCGCCACCTCCGCGATCGACCCCGACAGGGACGGGTACACGGTGAAGGCGTTGGCGATCTGCTCCACGGTCAGGTTGTTGTCGACCGCGATCGAAATGGGGTGGATCAGCTCGCTGGCCCGCGGCGCCACCACGCAGCCGCCGACCACGATCCCCGTGCCCGGCCGGCAGAAGATCTTGACGAAGCCGTCCCGGATGCCCTGCATCTTCGCGCGGGCGTTGCGCAGCAGCGGCAGCTTGACGACCCGGGCGTCGATCAGCCCCGAGTCCACGTCCGCCTGCGTGTAGCCGACGGTCGCGATCTCCGGGTCCGTGAAGACGTTCGACGAGACGGTCTTCAGGTTCAGCGGCTGCACGGCGTCGCCGAGGAAGTGGTACATCGCGATGCGGCCCTGCATGGCCGCCACCGACGCGAGCGCGAACACCCCGGTGACGTCACCGGCCGCGTACACGCCCGGCGCGGTGGTGCGGGAGACCTTGTCCGTCCAGATGTGGCCGGAGTCCTTGAGCCGTACGCCCGCCTCCTCCAGGCCCATCCCGGCGGAGTTGGGGATGGCGCCGACCGCCATCAGGCAGTGCGAGCCGGAGATGACCCGGCCGTCGGCGAGGGTGACCTCGACCCGGTCGCCGACCCGCTTGGCGGACTCGGCGCGGGAGCGGGCCATGACGTTCATCCCGCGGCGGCGGAAGACGTCCTCCAGTACGGCCGCCGCGTCCGGGTCCTCACCGGGCAGCACGCGGTCGCGCGAGGAGACCAGGGTGACCCGGGAGCCGAGCGCCTGGTACGCGCCGGCGAACTCGGCGCCGGTGACGCCGGAGCCGACCACGATCAGCTCGTCGGGCAGCTCGTCGAGGTCGTAGACCTGGGTCCAGTTCAGGATGCGCTCGCCGTCGGGGAGCGCGTCGGGGATCTCGCGCGGGTGGCCGCCGGTGGCGATCAGGACGGCGTCCGCGGTCAGCCGCTCCTCGGTGCCGTCGGCCGCGGTGACGACGACCGTGCGCGAACCGTCCGCGGCCTGCTGGCCCTCCAGCCGGCCGCGCCCGCGCAGCACCCGGGCGCCGGCCCGGGTCACGGACGCGGTGATGTCGTGGGACTGGGCGAGCGCCAGCCGCTTCACCCGTCGGTTCACCTTGCCGAGGTCGACGCCGACCACCCGGGCCGACTGCTCCAGCGGCGGGGTGTCGTCGGCGACGATGATGCCGAGCTCCTCGTAGGAGGAGTCGAAGGTCGTCATCACCTCGGCGGTGGCGATCAGGGTCTTCGAGGGGACGCAGTCGGTCAGCACGGACGCGCCGCCGAGGCCGTCGCAGTCGACGACGGTCACCTCCGCGCCGAGTTGGGCGCCCACCAGGGCCGCCTCGTATCCGCCGGGTCCGCCGCCGATGATCACGATCCGGGTCACTGGGGTTACGCCTCGCGCTCTCGTTCGGTCCGGGTGGGTGTGCGGGTGCCTGCCGTGCGGGCCCCGTGTGCGTCCCGCCGGACTGGAGTACGTACCCCATTGTCCCGCACGCATCAACCTGCCCCGCGCCCGGGCCGGCATTCCGCGCCGCTCGGAGCCGACCTGGCGTTATCCCGCAGCACAGAACGCCGCAGACCCCCGCGGAACGCCGGGAAACACAGCGGACAAGGCAACCACCCGCGCCCCTCCCGTACCCTCGATCCCATGTCGCTCTACGCCGCGTACGCCGGCAACCTCGACGCGCGGCTGATGTCCCGCCGCGCACCGCACTCCCCGCTGCGCGGCACGGGCTGGCTGAACGGCTGGCGGCTGACCTTCGGCGGCGAACAGCTCGGCTGGGAGGGAGCGCTCGCCACGATCGTGGAGGCGCCGCGCTCCCAGGTCTTCGTGGCCCTCTACGACATCGCCCCGATGGACGAGGACTCCATGGACCGTTGGGAGGGCGTCGGCCTCGACATCTACCGGCGGATGCGCATCCGCGTCCACACCCTGGACGGCGAGGAGCCGGCCTGGACGTACGTCCTGAACGGGTACGAGGGCGGGTTGCCCTCGGCGCGCTACCTGGGCGAGATGGCGGACGCCGCGGAGTCGGCCGGGGCGCCGCACGACTACGTGATGGAGCTGCGCAAGCGCCCCTGCTGAAGACACGGGTGCCCGAACGTCGGGCGGCTTCGTCGGAAACGACAAGACAACGATCCGCGTGTCCGTGCCTTCTTCATCTACGCGCGTAGGGAATCTGGGGCTACCCTCATTCGCGTGAACGCACATGTGAATCCGGAGCTCAACGGCGCTGCTGCCGCCCCCCACGATCCGCGCGTCGCGGCCGACGCCGCCGCCGTGCGCCTGCGGGAGCTGACCGGCGCCGAGACCCACGACGTGGCCCTCGTGATGGGCTCCGGCTGGGCACCGGCCGTCGACGCACTGGGCGCGCCCGAGTCCGAGTTCCCGGTCACCGAGGTTCCGGGCTTCCCGCCGCCCGTGGTCGCCGGCCACGGCGGCCGGATCCGCTCGTACCGCATCGGCGACAAGCGGATCCTGGTCTTCCTGGGCCGCACGCACTACTACGAGGGCCGGGGCGTCGCCGCGGTCGCCCACGGCGTGCGCACCGCGGTCGCCGCGGGCTGCAAGACGGTGATCCTGACGAACGGCTGCGGCGGTCTGCGCGAGGGCATGCGCCCCGGCCAGCCGGTCCTCATCAGCGACCACATCAACCTCACCGCCACCTCCCCCATCGTCGGCGCCAACTTCGTCGACCTGACCGACCTGTACTCGCCGCGGCTGCGCACGCTGTGCAAGGAGGTCGACCCCTCCCTGGAGGAGGGCGTGTACGTCCAGTTCACCGGCCCGCACTACGAGACCCCCGCCGAGATCAACATGGTCCGCGCGATCGGCGGCGACCTGGTGGGCATGTCCACGGTGCTGGAGGCCATCGCGGCGCGCGAGGCCGGCGCCGAGGTGCTGGGCATCTCGCTCGTCACCAACCTCGCCGCGGGGCTCTCGGGCGAGCCGCTGAACCACGAGGAAGTGCTCCAGGCCGGCCGTGACTCCGCAGCCCGCATGGGCGAGCTGCTGACCCGGGTCCTGACCCGCGTCTGAGAGCCTGTCGGGCTCGAAGGCGTACGCGAGGAACGACGAGAGGCGGACGGACGTGCAGCAGGACCTCATGGAGCGGGCCGCGACCTGGCTCGCCGAGGACCCTGACCCCGACACCCGTACGGAGTTGGCGGAGCTGATCGAGGCGGTGCGGGCCGGCGGCGACACCGCCGAGCTGGCGGCGCGTTTCGCCGGCACGCTCCAGTTCGGCACCGCCGGGCTCCGCGGCGAGCTGGGCGCCGGACCCATGCGGATGAACCGCGCGGTGGTGATCCGCGCCGCCGCCGGGCTCGCCGCGTACCTCAAGGCCGAGGGGCGGGGCGACGGCCTCGTCGTCATCGGGTACGACGCGCGCTACAAGTCCGCCGACTTCGCGCGCGACACCGCCGCGGTGATGGTGGGCGCGGGACTGCGGGCCGCGGTGCTGCCACGCCCGCTGCCGACCCCCGTGCTCGCCTTCGCCATACGGCACCTGGGCGCCGTCGCGGGCGTGGAGGTCACCGCCTCGCACAACCCGCCGCGCGACAACGGCTACAAGGTGTACCTCGGGGACGGCTCACAGATCGTGCCGCCCGCGGACACCGGGATCGCCGCGGAGATCGACGCGGTCGCCGGCCTCGCGGACGTCCCCCGCGCCGAGTCCGGCTGGCAGGTGCTCGGCGACGAGGTGCTCACGGCGTACCTGGAGCGCACCGACGCGGTCCTCAACCCCGGCTCGCCGCGCACCGCGACCACCGTCCACACCGCGCTGCACGGCGTGGGCCGGCCGGTGCTGGAGGCGGCGTTCGCCCGGGCGGGCTTCCCCGCGCCGGTGCCGGTGGCCGAGCAGGCGGACCCGGACCCGGCGTTCCCGACGGTCGCCTTCCCGAACCCGGAGGAGCCGGGCGCGATGGACCTCGCGTTCGCCGCGGCCCGTCGAGTCCGCCCCGACCTGATCATCGCGAACGACCCGGACGCGGACCGCTGCGCCGTCGCCGTGCCGCACGAGGGCGACTGGCGCATGCTGCGCGGCGACGAGGTGGGCGCGCTGCTCGCGGCGCACCTCGTCCGCTCCGGCGCGCGCGGCACCTTCGCCGAGTCGATCGTCTCCTCGTCCCTCCTCGGCCGGATCGCGGACGCCGCGGGCCTGCCGTACGAGGAGACCCTGACCGGCTTCAAGTGGATCGCCCGCGTCGACGGCCTGCGGTACGGGTACGAGGAGGCCCTCGGCTACTGCGTCGACCCCGACGGCGTCCGCGACAAGGACGGCATCACGGCGGCGCTGCTGATCGCGGAGCTGGCCTCCGTACTGAAGGAGGAGGGCCGCACGCTGACGGACCTGCTGGACGACCTCGCGGTCGAGCACGGTCTGCACGCGACGGACCAGTTGTCCGTACGGGTCGACGACCTGGACGTCATCCGCGCGGCGATGGCCCGCCTGCGGTCGGCGCCCCCCGCGGAGCTGGCGGGCCTCGCGGTGACCTCCGCGGAGGACTTGGCGCAGGGCGCGGGCGATCTGCCGCCGACGGACGGCCTGCGCTACCACCTCGCCGGCGAGTACCGCGCCCGCGTGATCGTCCGCCCCAGCGGCACGGAGCCCAAGCTCAAGTGCTACCTGGAGGTCGTGCTCCCGGTGGCGGACCGGGACGCGCTGCCGTCGGCCCGGTCCCGGGCGGAGGAACTGCTCCAGTCGCTCAAGTCCGACCTCGCCACGTCAGCCGGGCTGTAGCCCGCCGGGCCTTGGGACAACGGGGGCGCCCCACCGAGCCAGAGAACGGGACTCGGCGGGGCGCCCTCGTGGTGGTGCGGGGTGTGTTCGTCAGACCGTGCCGAAGGTGCCGGCCTTGACGCCGGTCACGAAGGCGGCGAACGCGTCGACGGGGACGCGGACGAGTGGATGGAGTTCCACCTCCGCGCCACCGGCCACGACCCCTTCGCCGAGATCCACCGCGAACCCGTGCGCTGGGGCCCACCGACCCCGCACCCCGAACCCGGGACGACCGGCCCGTGACGCTCAACGTCGAACCCGCACACACCCCATGCCCGACGCCACCCGCATGATCCGGCTCCGGGACTGCAACGCACCCCACCGCGTCATCGTCACCCCGCGTGCTTCTTCACCCGCTTCACACCCGATCACAGGACGAGCATGAGCTTGCCGCCGGGCCGACGGGACTGGCTGAGCGTGGCCGCCTCCTGAATCTGATCGAGCGGGTAGGTGCGGGCGACCGAAACGACGAGAACGCCTTCGCCGGCCAGCCGGGCGAACTCGCTCATCCGGTCGTAGCGCATCTCTATCTGAGTAATCCGGGTCCCCAGCTCGGCTGCGGCGGCGAAGTCCGAGACGGTGAGGACGCGGTCGGGGTCCCCGGTCAGCTCGATCAGCGACGGCAGCGAGCCGCCGCCCGGGCTGGCCTGGTGGGCGCGGTCGATCCGGCCACCGGTCGGGGCCGCGTCCAGGGCGCGGTCGACCCGGCCGCCGGCCAATGCAGCGACGCGTTCGGCCACGCCGTCGCCGTAGCGGGTCACCCGGGCGCCGACCTCTTCCAGGGCTGCGGCCCGCGTCGGCCCGGCGGTGGCGATCACCCGGACACCCCGGTGCAGCGCGAAGCGCACCGCCGCCTCACCCACGGTGGAGCCCGCGCCATGAACGAGCAGCAGCTCACCCGGCTGGACGCCGAGGTCGTCGAGCGCGTGCCATGCCGTCTCGGCCGCCATCGGCAGCGCGGCGGCCTGCTCGGCGGTGACGCCCACGGGAATGCGCGCCCAGACCGCCATCAGCGCGTACTCGGCGGCCCCGGCTGTCGGGCCGTCGAAGACCGCCGGGCCGAACACGCGGTCGCCGACCTCGACACCGATGACGCCCTCACCGAGCGCGTCGACGGTGCCCGCGACCTCAACGCCGAGCCCGCGCGGCAGCGGCGGCAACCGGTCGGCGAGCAGGCCGTCGACCACTGCCCAGTCACCCGGCGTCAGGCCGCACGCCCGTACGGCGATCCGGATCTGGCCGGGTCCCGGCTCCGGCTTCGGGACCTCACGAAGCACGATCACGTCCGGGGAGCCGAACCGGTCGAACTGAAGAGCCTTCATGACGACCTCCATTGATGACAGCATCTGTTGTCATCAACCCTAACGCCACGACGACAGCCTCTGCTGTCATACCCTGGTAGGCATGCCGAGATGGGAGTCAGACGCACAGGGCCGGCTCAAGCGCGCCGCACTGGAGCTTTTCGAAGCACAGGGGTTCGAGCGCACCTCGGTCGCACAGATCGCGCGCACCGCCGGTCTGACCGAGCGCTCGTTCTACCGCTACTTCCCCGACAAGCGGGAGGTCCTCTTCGCCGGTGACGAGCTCCAGGCCCACCTCGTCGCCCAGGTCGAGGCGGCCGACCCGGGCCTCACGCCGATCGATGCGCTGCTGACCGCGCTGGGGACCGCCGACGAGATCTTCCGCCCGCGCGAGTTCCTGCTGCGCCGCGTCAGGGTGATCGCCGCCAGCCCGGCACTGGCCGAGCGCGATCTGACCAAGCTCGCCGACATCGCCGACGCGCTGACACGGGCGCTTGAGCACCGCGGCGTCGAACCCGGCAAAGCACGCTTCATCATCGACGTGGCGATAGCGGTCTCCCGGCGCGCCACGTCCCGCTGGCTGGCAGACCCGGACGCGACCCTCTCCGAGCTCGTCGCCCAGACCGCCGCCGAACTGCGTGAGGCGGTCGCACCGCCGGCCCCGCCGGTCGGCTGAGTCTGCCGCGAGGAGGGGCGGCGCCCACCAAGGCGGGCAGCGGCGCACAGCGCCCGCACGCGCACCGGGGGGACCCGGGACGGGGTGCGAACACGCATCGGACAGGGGCAGGCACGCTGCACCGCGCGGGTGATTCTTGTACGTGGGGGACGCGGGACGGGGCGGCGCGGGCACCGTCCCGGGCAATGGTGGCCCGGGAGCGCCGACACGGGCGCGCCGAGCCACCAGGAGCACCCGCCGTTGTCACCCGCAGCGACCGTACGCGCGTACGTACCCGCTTCCCGACGCACGCCCCGCCCGACGGGCCCCTTCCGCCGGCGCCGGGCCCCGCGGCACCGGGCCCGGGTGCTGCGTTCGCTGCGCTCCGCCGCCCCCGCGCTCCTCGCGTACCTCGTCGTGCGGCTGGTGGGCCTCGCGGTGCTCGCCCGGCTGGCGCACGCCAAGGGGCACGGGGTGTGGCCCACGCTGGCGACGTCCTGGGACTCGAACTGGTACCTCGGGATCGCCGACCACGGCTACACCGACGAGCTCGGCACCCGCGTCAACGCGAACAACCTCGCCTTCTTCCCCCTCTACCCGCTGCTCGTGAAGGCGTTCGCGGCCGTCACCCCGGGCTCCCGCGCCTCCGTGGCACTGGTGCTCTCCGTGGTGTGCTCGTTCGCCGCGGCGTGGGGCGTGCACGCGGTCGGGGAGCGTCTGCACGGCCGGCGCGTGGGCACGTTGCTGGCGGTGCTGTGGGGCGCGTTCCCCGTCGCGGTCGTGCAGTGGATGGGGTACACGGAGTCGCTGTTCACCGCGCTCGCCGCGTGGTCGCTGTACGCGGTCCTCACCGGCCGCTGGCTCGCGGCGGGCGCGCTGGCGTGCCTGGCGGGGCTGGCCCGGCCGACGGGCGTGGCGCTCGCCGTCGCGGTGACGCTGGCCGCGCTGTTGTCGTGCCGGCGCCGCCACGGCGGCCCCCGTGCGCCCGCCCTCGTGGGCGCGGCCCTCGCGCCGCTGGGGTGGTTGGGGTTCGTGGGGTGGGTGGGTGCCCGCGTCGGCCGGGTCGACGGGTACTTCGCCGTACAGCGGTTGTGGAAGAACGAGTGGGACGGCGGCCGGGCGACCGTGCTGGAGCTGCGGCAGCAGCTCTTCTACGAGCCGCGCCCGCAGCTCTTCGTGCTCGCGGTCTCCGCGTGCCTGGTGCTGGCCGTGGTGATGTACGTGCTGTGCCTGGCGGACCGGCAGCCGCTGCCGCTGCTGGTCTTCACCGGCGTGCTGCTGCTGGTGGTGCTGGGCAGCGCGGGCGTGTACTTCCCGCGCGCCCGGTTCCTGCTGCCCGGCTTCCCGCTGCTGCTCCCGCTGGCGCTGGCGCTGGCCCGGGCCCGCCGCCGGCTGACGGTGGCGGTGGTGCTGGCGGGGGCCACGCTGCTGTCGGCCTGGCTGGGTGCCCACATGCTCCTGGTCTGGCCGGGCCCCCCGTGAGACGTACCGCGGTCAGCTCGCCACGGAGAGGATCACCAGGACCAGCGCGCCCGCCAGCGTGGGCGCGAGGACCTCGTACGACCAGCGGACCGAGATCTCGCCCTGTCCGCCCTGCTCGGGGCCGTGCCGCTCGAACAGCTCGCGCAGCTCGTTGATCGCCTCGTCCGCCTGCGCCCGCTGCACCGGCCGCAGCTCCGTCTCGCGGCCCTGGCTCTGGTCGCGTTCGCGCTTCGCCTGCTGGCGGGTGGCGCGCTTGCGCTGGCGCAGGGAGACCGGGATCGCCCACATCGGGAACTTGGCGCCGTCCTTGGAGACGACCTCGGTGGAGTACGCGGCCCGGATCTGGCCGACCGCGCCCCAGGGCAGGACGATCGTCCGGAACGGGTTCCTGATCCGGACCCGGTCCTCGTTGGCGAACACCGCGGGCCGCAGGGTGAACGCGATGACCAGCGGCGCGGCGAACAGGACGCCCGCGATGGCGTACAGGGGGGTGAGCCCGTCGCCGCGGAAGACCGCGTCCCCGCCGAGCCAGGCCATCAGCGCCAGCAGCAGCCCACCGCCGACCATTCCCGAGGTCGACCGGTACGCGCGGTCGGCGTAGGTGGGCTCTGCGGGCGACTTCGGCTTGCTCATGCGTCCGATTCTGCCGTACGTCCGGAAACGGGCGCGCTCGCGGGCGGCATCGCGGGCCGGTGGCGGCCCGCCGCAGCCGCGGCCACCCGCCCCAGCGCCTCCTCCTTGCCGCAGGGGTGCGCGCCGAGCAGGGCCTGCCGGTGGACGATGCCGCGCTCGGCGCGCATCAGCCGCCAGCCCCGGCGCAGCAGGAAGGGCACGGACTTGCGGCCCTCGCGCAGATCGCGCAGCAGCCGGCGGCGGAAGGTGGTGGCGGGGCGTCCGCGCAGGCAGATCGCGTCGGCGAGGACACCGAGCTGTTGGCAGCGGGCGACGATGTCGGCGGCGAAGATCCCCTCGGCGACGAAGAGGGGCGTGCGGTCGATCGCGAGCGCGTCCCGGCCGACCCGGGCGCTGGTGGCGATGTCGTACACCGGGACGTGCGTGCGTCCGGTGCGGCACAGTTCCTCGATCGCCGTCACGGCCGCGTCCGCGTCCCACGACTTCGGGGAGTCCCAGTCGATGTCGGCGCTGTCCGGGACGAGCGGCAGGGTCGGGTCGTCGGCCTCCTTGTAGAAGTCGTCGAGGCGCAGCACCGGCAGTCCCGTGCGCGCGGCCAGCGACGACTTCCCGGAGCCGGAGGGGCCGGCGAGCAGCAGCACGCGCGTGGCCGGGGAGGGTTGGGCGGGGATCGCAGTCACGGAACACCAGTGTGAGGCATTGCCCCGTGGAGGGGACCCACCGGGGATGAGGTGGATCCGACATCCTCGCCTCAAATACCCTATGTGTCCGATCCATTACCCTCAGGCACAGATTGGTAGGCAGTCAGCCATGACCTCGCAGACCCCCTCCACCTCCCGACGGTTCGCCCTGGGCGCCGGGCTGACCGTCGCCGCGGTGGCCGCCGCCCTCGGCGCGGGCCAGACGGCGGCGCAGGCGGCCCCCGTCGCCGCGCCCGTGGGCGAACTCGGCGGCCTCGACGTGCTGGGCAGCGCCCTGTCGGGGCCGGGCGCCGGCGTGACGAACGCGCTGACGAACTCGGTGAGCGGCCTCGGTTACCTCAAGGAGCACCAGATCAACCCGCTGGCGCAGACGGGCGTCGACCCGCTGGCGAACGGGGTCGGCACCCAGGTCGCGGACTTCAAGCCGGTGGGTACGGACCTGGTGACGGGCCCGCTGTCCAACGGCGCGGGGCTGAAGGACCTGCCGGTCGTCGGAGGCCTGGTGCAGACCCTGCCGCTGTAGGGCCGCCGCGGTCGGGACGGGTGAGTGCCCTCCGGTCGTTCGTCGGAGGGTCCTCACCCGTTTCGTTGCGTCAGTACGACGAACCCGCGGCGCCCAGCGCGCCCGTGGGGTGCCACACCGTCTTCGTCTCCAGGAAGGCGGTCAGCCGGCGGGTGCCGGGGTCCGCGGCGAAGTCCACCGGCTCCGGCCGCAGCACTCGCTTCATGTTGTCCGCCGCCGCGATCTCCAACTCCTTCGCCAGCGCCGCGTCCGCGCCGGCCAGGTCGATCGCGTTCACGTCCTGGTGGGCGGCGAGCGGCGCCGCGAGTTCCGCCGTACGGCCGGAGAGCACGTTCACCACCCCGCCCGGGACGTCGGAGGTGGCCAGCACCTCGCCGAGCGAGAGCGCCGGCAGCGGGGCGCGCTCGCTGGCGACCACCACGGCGGTGTTGCCGGTGGCGATCACCGGGGCGAGCACCGACACCAGGCCCAGGAACGACGACTCCTGGGGGGCGAGGACCGCGACGACCCCCGTGGGCTCGGGCGTGGAGAGGTTGAAGTACGGGCCGGCGACCGGGTTCGCCCCGCCGACCACCTGTGCGATCTTGTCGGTCCAGCCGGCGTACCAGACCCAGCGGTCGACGCTCGCGTCCACGACGGCCGCCGCCTTCGACTTCGAAAGGCCCTCCGCCGCCGCGACCTCGCGGGCGAACTGCTCGCGTCGGCCCTCCAGCATCTCGGCGACGCGGTACAGGACCTGTCCGCGGTTGTACGCGGTCGCGCCGGACCAGCCGCCGAACGCCTTGCGGGCCGCGACGACGGCGTCCCGGGCGTCCTTGCGGGAGGAGAGCGGTGCGTTCGCCAGCCACGTGCCGGACTTGGAGTCGGTCACCTCGTACACCCGGCCGCTCTCGGAGCGGGGGAACTTGCCCCCGACGTACAGCTTGTAGGTCTTGAACACGCTCAGTCGGGACTCAGACATCGAGGTAAGCCTCCAGGCCGTGGCGACCGCCCTCGCGGCCGAAGCCCGACTCCTTGTAGCCGCCGAAGGGCGAGGTCGGGTCGAACTTGTTGAAGGTGTTGGCCCAGACGACGCCGGCGCGGAGCTTGTTCGCGACCGCGAGGATGCGGGAGCCCTTCTCCGTCCAGATGCCGGCGGACAGCCCGTACTGGCTGTTGTTGGCCTTGGCGACGGCCTCGTCCGGGGTGCGGAAGGTGAGCACCGACAGCACGGGGCCGAAGATCTCGTCCCGGGCGACGGTGTGCGCCTGGGTGACGCCGGTGAAGAGTGTGGGGGCGAACCAGTAACCGTTGGACGGCAGTTCGCACGGGGCGCTCCAGCGCTCCGCGCCCTCCGCCTCGCCGGTCTCGGCGAGCGCGGTGATGCGGGCCAGCTGCTCGGCCGAGTTGATCGCGCCGATGTCGGTGTTCTTGTCGAGCGGGTCGCCCAGGCGCAGGGTGGCGAGCCGGCGCTTGAGCGAGTCCAGCAGTTCGTCCTGGATCGACTCCTGGACCAACAGGCGCGAGCCGGCGCAGCAGACCTGGCCCTGGTTGAAGAAGATGCCGTTGACGATGCCCTCGACGGCCTGGTCGATCGGGGCGTCGTCGAAGACGATGTTCGCGCCCTTGCCGCCCAGCTCCAGCGTGAGCTTCTTGGAGCCGCCGGCGACCTGGCGGGCGATGGCCTTGCCGACGGCGGTGGAGCCGGTGAAGGCGACCTTGGCGACGTCCGGGTGGGCGACCAGCGCGGCACCGGTGCGGCCGTCGCCGGTGACGATGTTGACGACGCCCTTCGGCAGCCCGGCCTGGCGGCAGATGTCGGCGAAGAACAGCGCGGACAGCGGGGTCGTCTCGGCCGGCTTGAGCACGACGGTGTTGCCGGTGGCCAGCGCGGGCGCGATCTTCCACGCCAGCATCAGCAGCGGGAAGTTCCACGGGATGACCTGCCCGGCCACGCCGAGCGGCTTCGGGTCGGGGCCGAAGCCCGCGTGGTCCAGCTTGTCGGCCCAGCCGGCGTAGTAGAAGAAGTGCGCGGCGACCAGCGGCAGGTCCACGTCCCGGGTCTCCCGGATCGGCTTGCCGTTGTCCAGGGTCTCCAGGACGGCCAGCTCGCGGCTGCGCTCCTGGATGATCCGGGCGATGCGGAAGAGGTACTTGCCGCGCTCCGCACCGGGCAGCGCCGACCACTTCTCGAACGCCTTGCCGGCGGCGCGCACCGCGCGGTCCACGTCCGCCTCGGTCGCCTGCACGTACTCCGCGAGGACCTCCTCCGTCGCGGGCGCGAGGGTCTTGTGGCGCTCCTCGCCCGAGCCGTCGGTGAACTCCCCGTCGATGAAGAGGCCGTACGCGGGCGCGATGTCGACGACCGCGCGCGACTCGGGCGCGGGGGCGTACGCGAAGGGGGTAGGGGGATGGGTCATCGGGCTCAGTCCACCGTTACGTAGTCGGGGCCGGAGTAGCGGCCGGTCGCCAGCTTCTGGCGCTGCATCAGCAGGTCGTTGAGCAGGCTGGAGGCGCCGAAGCGGAACCAGTGCGGGTCCAGCCAGTCCGTGCCGGCGGTCTCGTTCACCAGCACGAGGAACTTCACCGCGTCCTTGCTGGTGCGGATGCCGCCCGCGGGCTTCACCCCCACCTGCACGCCGGTCTGCGCCCGGAAGTCGCGGACGGCCTCCAGCATCAGCAGGGTGTTCGCCGGGGTGGCGTTGACCGCGACCTTGCCGGTCGAGGTCTTGATGAAGTCCGCGCCGGCGAGCATGCCGAGCCAGGAGGCGCGGCGGATGTTGTCGTACGTGGACAGCTCGCCGGTCTCGAAGATGACCTTCAGCCGGGCCGGGCCCGCGGCCTCCCTGACGGCGACGATCTCCTCGAACACCTTCAGGTAGCGGCCCGCGAGGAAGGCGCCGCGGTCGATGACCATGTCGATCTCGTCGGCCCCGGCGGCGACCGCGTCCCGGGTGTCCGCGAGCTTCACGCCGAGGGCGGCGCGGCCCGCGGGGAAGGCGGTGGCGACGGACGCCACCTTGACGTCGGCGCCGCCCAGCGCCTCCTTCGCGGTGGCCACCATGTCCGGATAGACGCAGACGGCGGCGGTCGACGGCGCGGTCCGGTCGGCGGGGTCGGGCCGCACGGCCTTGGCGGCGAGGGACCGGACCTTGCCGGCGGTGTCCGCGCCTTCCAGGGTGGTGAGGTCGATCATCGAGACGGCCAGGTCGATGGCGTACGCCTTGGCGGACGTCTTGATCGACCTGGTCCCGAGGGAGGCGGCACGCGCTTCGAGTCCGACGGGGTCGACGCCGGGCAGCCCGTGGAGGAACCGGCGAAGGGCCTGGTCGGACGCGGTCACGTCGGCGAGGGCGGAGGTGATGCGGGGCATGGTCACCACGAGAGCATATCTACGCGCGTAGCAGCCTGTACAGGGGAGTCACCGGAGAGCGGGGAGCGGGCCGGAGACCGGAGGGAGGGGGCTGAGCCGCGAAGACGAGAAGGAGGGCAGAAGGGAGAGAAAAGCATGAAGGGGGCCGAAGGGAAAAAGGGAGCGGGGCCAGACAAGACCCCCCGGCCCGTCCAGCCCCGCTCGAAGGGTCCCCCACGAACCCTGTTCCCCCGTGTGGTGGCCACGAGATCCCCCCGACCCCGTGTCCCCCGACCGAACGCCGCTTCCCCCGAAGCAAGGCGCCCGGATTCCCCCGTGTCCCCGTGGTTCCCCCCTCGTGCTCCCCGCACTTTCCCCCGCGGGGTTCCCCCGTCGCCTTCAGGCCACCAGCTCGCCGAAGGACTCCTCCATGTCACGGCCGAAGCTCAGGGCCTCGTCCTCCCGCATCCGGCGCAGCGAGCGCCAGATGCTGGACTTCACCGTGCCGACGCTGATGTCCAGGATCTCCGCGATCTCCGGGTCGGTGCGGCCCTCGTAGTAGCGCAGGACCAGCATCGTGCGCTGGAGTTCGGGCAGCCGGGCGAGCGCCTGCCACAGCACGGCCCGCAGTTCGGTCCCCCGCATCGCGTCGGTGTCGCTCGCCGTCTCCGGCAGCTCCTCCGTCGGGTACTCGTTGAGCTTGCGCCGGCGCCAGGCGCTGATGTGCAGATTGGTCATGGTGCGACGGAGGTAGCCCCCCACGGCCGCCTTGTCGCTGATCCGCTCCCAGGCCCGGTAGGTGGAGAAGAGCGCGCTCTGCAGCAGGTCCTCCGCCTCGAACCGGTCACCCGTGAGGTGGTAGGCCGTCGCGTACAGCGAGGAGCGGCGCTCCTGGACGTACGCGGTGAACTCCGCCTCCGTGAGCGACTGCGCACTCGCCGTCGTCCCCTTGGTCGCGGTCGGCTCCACCGACTCGTTCGCGGCGGCGGCGCCGGTCACGTCGACGACCGTCATGTACGACGCCGTCTTGTGCGGGCGGGCGGTGCTGCGGGCGCAGCCCCGTCCGGTCGCGACGCCGGCGCGGTCGGCGGCCCGGGTCATGTCGTGGAGGCGCGTGACAACAGCGGTTGAGGTGGTGCTGTGCAGCGTGTTCATCTCGCGCCCCCCGTCGAGTGGTGTCTGGGTTTCCCCGCCTTTCGCATCCTGCCGTCGGCGATGACCACAAGCTTGCCGAGGCGATTTCATCGAGGTGTCCGCCGACTGTCACAGACCTGTCACAGGGCCCCCGCGGGAAGCGACCGGTGCACCGGTCGAACTCCGGGACGCCCATGGGTCAGAATGACCCCCGTGCCTTTCCTGTTGCTGATCGAGGACGACGACGCCATCCGCACGGCCCTCGAACTCTCCCTGACGCGCCAGGGCCACCGTGTGGCCACCGCGGCGACGGGCGAGGACGGCCTGAAACTGCTCCGCGAGCAGCGGCCCGATCTGATCGTGCTGGATGTCATGCTGCCCGGGATCGACGGCTTCGAGGTGTGCCGTCGCATCCGCCGTACCGACCAGTTGCCGATCATCTTGTTGACCGCGCGCAGCGACGACATCGACGTCGTCGTGGGGTTGGAGTCCGGTGCCGACGACTACGTGGTCAAGCCCGTCCAGGGCCGCGTCCTGGACGCCCGCATCCGTGCGGTGCTGCGCCGCGGCGAACGCGAGGCCACGGACTCGGCGACCTTCGGATCGCTGGTCATCGACCGCTCGGCGATGACGGTCACCAAGAACGGCGACGACCTCCAGCTCACGCCGACCGAGCTGAGACTCCTGCTGGAACTGAGCCGCAGACCGGGACAGGCCCTGTCCCGGCAGCAGTTGCTGCGGCTGGTGTGGGAACACGACTACCTCGGGGACTCCCGGCTGGTGGACGCCTGCGTGCAGCGGCTGCGGGCGAAGGTGGAGGACGTGCCCTCGTCCCCGACCTTGATCCGCACGGTCCGGGGCGTGGGTTACCGACTGGACGTCCCTCAGTGATCCGACCGCCCCTGCGACCGTTCTTCCCGCCGGGCCGCTTCCGTACGGGTGCCGCTCGGTGAGCCGTACCGCACGACGCTTCATACGCACCGGGCTGCGCTGGACGAGTCTGCGACTGCGGCTCGTGGTCGTCTTCGCCGTGGTCGCGCTGACCGCCGCCGTGTCGGCGTCCGGCATCGCGTACTGGCTCAACCGCGAAGCGGTGCTGACCCGTACGCAGGACTCGGCGATCGACGACTTCCGCGGGCAGATGCAAGGCCAGGCGGCGACGCTGCCGCTGAACGCGACCCAGGAGGAACTCCAGGCCGCGGCCGAGCAGATGAGCCACGGCAAGGCGGGGTACAACGTGCTCCTGATCGGGGAGCGCGCCAAGGGCAAGCCGGTGGCCGGGGCGTCCGACCCGGACGAGTTCACCTACGACGACGTGCCGCAGCGGCTGCGCGACCAGGTGGGCAAGCGACAGGAGACGGGCGCGGGCAACTCCGCCCCGTACCACCTGTACTGGCAGCGCGTCGAGCGCGACGGCAAGCCGTACCTCGTCGGCGGCACCAAGATCGTCAACGGCGGTCCCACGGGCTTCCTGTTCAAGTCGCTGGACCAGGAGAGCAAGGACCTCAACACCCTGGCCTGGTCGCTCGGGATCGCGACCGCGCTGGCGCTGGCCGGCTCGGCGCTGCTCGCGCAGGCCGCGGCGACGACGGTCCTCAAGCCGGTGCGCCGGCTCGGCGACGCGGCCCGCAGGCTCGGCGAGGGCCAGCTCGACACCCGGCTGCGGGTCTCGGGCACGGACGAACTCGCGGAGCTGGCGCGCACCTTCAACAAGACCGCGGAGTCCCTGGAGAAGCAGGTCGCGGACATGAGCGCGCGGGAGGAGTCCAGCAGGCGCTTCGTCGCGGACATGTCCCACGAGCTGCGCACGCCGCTGACCGCACTGACCGCGGTCACGGAGGTGCTGGAGGACGAGGTCGACAACCTCGACCCGATGATCGCGCCCGCGGTGAACCTGGTGGTGAGCGAGACCCGGCGGCTGGGCGACCTGGTGGAGAACCTGATGGAGGTGACCCGCTTCGACGCGGGCACCGCCAAGGTCGTCCTGGACACGGTGGACGTCGCCGACCAGGTCACGGCCTGCATCGACGCCCGGGCGTGGCTGGACGCGGTGGAGCTGGACGCGGAGCGCGGCATCATGGCGCGGCTGGATCCGCGGCGCCTCGACGTCATCCTGGCGAACCTGATCGGGAACGCGCTCAAGCACGGCGGCTCCCCGGTGCGGGTGTCGGTGCGCGCGGTGGACCCGGCGACGGGCGCGACCTCGCGCGAGAACACCGGCGGTGAGCTGGTGATCGAGGTGCGGGACCACGGCCCCGGCATCCCCGAGGACGTGCTGCCGCACGTCTTCGACCGCTTCTACAAGGCGAGCGCGTCCCGGCCGCGGTCCGAGGGCAGCGGGCTCGGGCTCTCCATCGCGGTGGAGAACGCGCACATCCACGGCGGCACCATCACGGCCGCGAACTCGCCGGACGGCGACGGCGCGGTGTTCGTGCTGCGGCTCCCGCGGCCCGATGCTCCGAACCCCGACGCCGACGGCCAGGACCCGGAGCCCGGAGAGGAAGGTGTGCGGTGACGCAAGCAGTCGGCGACGGGGCCGGCCGGGGCCGGCGGACGTACGCCTGGTGCGCCCTGCTGGTGGGCGCGCTGGTGCTCACGGGCTGCGGCATCCGCCCCACCCAGGTGCCGGTCGACGGCGGTCCCGCGCCGTCGCGGGTGCCGTGCGAGGTGAGCGGGGGCGCCGTGGACCAGGTGCATCCGCAGGTGGTCCCGGTACGGATCTACCTGGTGTGCGGCTCGCAACTGGTCGCCGTCGACCGCACGGCGCAGGCCCCGACGACGAGCTCCGGCGCCCCGGCCCGCGGCGCGCTCCAGGTGGCGCGGGCGGTGCTGGCGGAGTTGCAGCGGGAACCGTCGGACGCGGAGCAGGAGGCGGGCTTCTCGACGCACGTCCCGAAGCCGATGACGATCACCACGGCCCGCGCCGGCGACCCCTCGGCGACCCTCCGCCTGAGCCGCCAGCCGGAGGACCTGGAGCCCCAGTCCCTGTCGCAGCTCGTCTGCACGCTGGCGGAGAACCGGGTGGGCGTGCTGGACGGCGCGGTCCTCCTGGGCGGCCCCGGTTCGTACGCCCCCCGCACGTACGACTGCCCTCCCGAGTCCAAATCCCGCCCCAGGTCCCCTCTCCCCACGCGCACGCCCTCACCGTCCTGAGCCCCTGGGACTGCCCCACACACACCCAGGGGCACGTCCCGCCGGGCCACGGGGAAGGGCGGGCACGGCCACCCCGGGCAGGGGCGCACGCGCCGCTGCCCGAAGGGGCGTGAGAAGCAGCGCGTGCAACCGGGAACCGGAACACGCCGGGGCGGCGTCTTGTGAGTCGTGCAGCGTCAAGGTAAGGGCGGCAACACCGCCATCCGCTTCCGTGCAGCAGGCGGCCTCCTCCTCTTCGCGCACCTGCTGCTCGTCGGATGGCTCACGCTGCGCCCCCTCGACGTCCCCTGGGTCGCCGCGGCCAATCTGGAGCCCTTCGCCGGGATCGAGGCGAGCCTCGCGCTCGGCCCGATGGAGGCCGCCCAGCGCATCGGCGGCGCGCTCGCGCTGCTCGCCCCGCTCGGCGTCCTGCTGCCGATGGCCGGCGGCAGCCTCACCGCTTCGACGCTGGGGTCGCTCGTGCGCACCGTCGCCGCGGGCGCGCTGATCTCGCTCGGCATCGAGCTGTTGCAGACCGGCATCGCCGGCCGCGTGATGGACGTGGATTCGCTTCTGCTGAACAGCGCCGGCGTCGCGCTGGCGCACCTGCTGGTCGTCCCGGTGACCCGCGCCCGGCTGCGCCGTCGGCTGCTCGCACCCGGCGCCCCGCCGGGTCGTGAGGAGGTCGTGGCCCGTCCCGTTCCTGCGGATGACGTGGCTCAGGGCTCGACCCCGACGATTCCCAGGGTCGGGATCGCCCCGTAGAGCGACGCTTTGCCCGCTTCGGGCGGCGACGATGGAGTCATCGGAACACCGGTACTCGAAGCGGTACCGGCTCTCACCGAATCGTCTCGTCGACTCGCTAAGGAGCCCACCATGGCCGCACTTGTCCGCCCGCGTCAGGGACGCATGATCGGTGGGGTGTGCTCGGCGCTGGCGCGGCGCTTCGGCACCTCCGCGACCACGATGCGCGTCGTCTTCGTCGCCTCGTGTCTGCTGCCCGGACCCCAGTTCCTGGTCTATCTCGCGCTCTGGATCTTCCTGCCGGCGGAGAAGACCGCGTCGACCGCCTGGTGACGCCAAGCGTCCTGGACGGACGAACGGGGCGGGCACGCGCACTGTGGCGCGCACCCGCCCCGTCGGCCTGCCGTTCACGGGGAAGGGACGGCGGGAGAGGGTTCTTCCGGGATCACCCGGATCACCGGGCGACCGGGGTCACCAGGTCTCCGGGATCAGGCGAGACCGCCGCCCGTGAGGCCACCCACCGGCAGCCCGCCGAGCAGGCCGGAGACCGGGTCGCCGCCGCCGATGCCCTTGCCGCCGAGCACGCGCTCGCCCGCGCCCTGGAGGGTGCCGGGAAGGGTGCTCGCGCTCTCGGTGAGGGCGTTCTGCGCACCGCTCAGCGAGTCGGGCGCGCCAGTGGGCAGCTGGGTGAGGGTGTCCTGCACCGGCACCACGCTGGTGACGGTGTCAAGCGAAGGCGCCGCGGGGAGCGCGGCGGGAGCTGCAGCGGCGGTGCCCGCGGCGGCAGCCGCGAAGGCTGCGCCGAGCGCGGTGACACCGAGGGTCTTGACTGCGGACTGCTTCATCAGGGTCGTCCTCGTAACGGGAACAGGAGCGGCTCCGCAAGCTAGCCACCGGTCCGAGGGCGTGGCAAACACCCCGGGGCGGCGGTTTGTTGACGTTCCCCGCCGCCCCCGGATTCGTACGATCAGCGTTCCGCCGATGCAGAGTCGCTGGTCACAGCGGTCTGCCTGAACAGCCATTCGGACTTCAGCTCGGCGTAGCCGGGCTTGATGACGTCATTGATCATGGCGAGGCGTTCGTCGAAAGGGATGAACGCCGACTTCATCGCGTTGACGGAAAACCACTGCATGTCGTCGAGGGTGTAGCCGAAGGTCTCCGTCAGCACCTCGAACTCCCGGCTCATGCTGGTGCCGGACATCAGCCGGTTGTCGGTGTTCACGGTGGCCCGGAAGTGCAGCCGGCGCAGCAGCCCGATGGGGTGCTCGGCGTACGAGTCGGCGGCGCCGGTCTGGAGGTTGGACGTCGGGCACAGCTCCAGCGGGATGCGCTTGTCCCGTACGTACGAGGCGAGTCGGCCGAGCCGGACGCCGCCGGCCTCGTCGACCTCGATGTCGTCGATGATCCGCACGCCGTGCCCGAGGCGGTCCGCGCCGCACCACTGGAGCGCCTGCCAGATGGACGGCAGCCCGAAGCCCTCCCCCGCGTGGATGGTGAAGTGGTTGTTCTCCCGCTTCAGGTACTCGAAGGCGTCGAGGTGGCGGGTGGGCGGGTAGCCGGCCTCGGCGCCGGCGATGTCGAAGCCGACGACGCCCAGGTCGCGGTAGCGGTTGGCCAGTTCGGCGATCTCCAGGGCGCGGGCGGCGTGCCGCATGGCGGTGAGCAGGGCGCCGACGCGGATGCGGTGGCCGGCGGCGCGGGCGATGCGCTCGCCCTCGCGGAAGCCCTCGTTCACCGCCTCCACGACCTCTTCGAGGGTCAGCCCGCCCTCCAGGTGCTGCTCCGGGGCGTACCGCACCTCCGCGTAGACGACGCCGTCCTCGGCGAGGTCGGCCGCGCACTCGGCGGCCACCCGGACCAGGGCGTCGCGGGTCTGCATGACGGCGCAGGTGTGCGCGAACGTCTCCAGATAGCGCTCCAGCGAGCCGGAGTCGGCGGCCTCCCGGAACCAGGCGCCCAACTTGTCGGGCTCGTTCTCGGGCAGCGCGTCGTACCCCGTCTCGCGGGCGATGTCGATGATCGTGCCGGGACGCAGCCCGCCGTCGAGGTGGTCGTGGAGGAGCACCTTCGGCGCGCGACGGATCTGGTCCGTGGTGGGCGTGATGAGGGTCTGGCTCGTCATTTGCGCACTCTAGTCCCTACGCGCGTAGAGCGCTCCGTGGAGATATGTAACAGTGATCGTGCGGACGGGTGGCGTACCCCCGGGGTTCTGAGAGTGTGCTGTCGTGACAGGGCGTACGAGCGGTCGCACGACGACCACGGCGAAGCGAGGGGCCCGGCTGGGCAGGGCGTACGGCGGACGGGGCGGAGCGCCCGCGGGCGCCGTGGTGGGCGGAGCGGGCGTCGGCGGCGTCGTTCTCGTGCTGCCGGACGGCGAGCCCCAGTCGACGCGCGGCCCCTCGCGCCGGGCGCACCTGGCGGCGCTGCCGCTCGGGCGGGCGCTGGCCCGCGGCGGGCGCTCGGACGGGCTGGTGGTGTTCCCGGTGCACTACCGCAGCCGCGGCTGGAACGGCGCGGACGCGGGGCCGGCGGCGGACGCGGACTGGGCGCTGGCGGAGGTCACCCGCCGTTACGGCGACATACCCGTGTGCCTGGCGGGCCACGGCCTCGGCGCCCGCGCTGCGCTGCGGTCGGCGGGGCATCCGGCGGTGACGTCCGTCCTGGCGATGGCCCCCTGGCTGCCGCGGCAGGACGCGGAGGACGTGCCGGAGCCGGTGAAGCAGTTGGTGGGCCGGCAGGTCCTGATCGTGCACGGCACGAACGACGCACGGGCGGATCCCGACCTGTCGTACCGGCTGGCGGAGCGGGCGAAGAAGGCGAACCGGGACACGTGCCGGTTCGAGGTCCACACGGACGGGAACGCGCTGCGCCAGCACCACGCGGAGGTGCTGGCGCTGGCGGTCGACTTCGTACGGGGTTCCCTGTTCCCGCACCCCTACGCCCGCCCGATCGCGGACGCACTCGCGGCCCCGCCCCCACTGGGCCTCCGCATGCCCTTGGCGGCAGGCTTCGGCAAGTCCCTCCGGCACTGATCTTTTTGCGGCTCGGTTCGCCTCCGGGGTGCTTTGGGGGTCCCCCCACGCCCGCAGGGCGGGGCTTTTAGGGACGCGGGGAACTGCGCGACGAGCCACCCACCGGGGCGCGGAGGCCGACGCACCCGAAAACCAACGGCGCGCCCCACCGCCCTCTTACTTCGGCAGGAGATGGCCGCGGCGGCTCAGCAGGAACCTCTTGAACGCCGCCACCGGCGGGGTGTCGGGGTGGCCGTCCAACCACGCCAGGCCGATCTCGCGGACCGCCCGCGGGGAGGTGACCGTCAGTTCCACCACCCCCGGGCGGGGAACCGCGGGCGGCGGCAGGAGCGCCACGCCGAGGCCCGCCGCGACCAGGCCGCGCAGGGTCTCCGCCTCCTCGCCCTCGAAGGCGATCTTGGGGCTGAAGCCCGCCTGTGCGCACAGCGCGTCGGTGATGCGGCGCAGGCCGTACCCGGGTTCCAGGGTGACGAAGACGTCGTCCGCCGCCTCCGCCAGGCGGATCCGGCGGCGCCCGGCCAGCCGGTGGTCGTCGGGGACGACCAGCCGCAGCCGCTGCTCGTCGAGGCGGCGGGCGACCAGGTCGGGCGCGTCCGGCACCGGTGAGGTCAGGCAGAGGTCGAGTTCGCCGGTGCGCAGTCCGCCGAGCATCGCCTCGCCGTAGTTCTGTACGAGGGTGAACCGCACCTTGGGGTGGTCCACCCGAAACGCCCGCAGCAGCGCCGGCACCGTTTCCGAGCCCATGGTGTGCAGAAAGCCGAACGCGACCTTCCCGGCACGCGGGTCGGCATCCGCCCGCACCTCGTCCGCGGCGCGTTCGACCTCGCCGAGGGCGCGTTCCACGGAGGCGAGGAAGGTCCGGCCCGCGGGCGTCAGGGAGACCGTGCGGCCCTTGCGGGCGAACAGGGTGACGCCGAGGTCCTGTTCGAGGCGTACGACGGCGCGCGAGAGGGTGGACTGGGGCACGCCCATCTCCAGCGCGGCGCGCGTCACGTGCTCGTGCCGGGCCACCCCGGCGAAGTACGCCAGGCGTGGCGCAAGCACCATGGACATGTCTTCTGTGTCACTAGCGTGTGACAGCCACTTCTCTGAACTGCGGTCATGCACCATGGGAACGATTATCGCCGTTCCATGCATTGGACGCATGAGTTGAGGCGGCCGTACGTTCATGGCATGCCTGCTGCCAGTACCGAGGCGTCCACTCCGGTGGGCGCCGTCGCCGCGAAGTCCCTGCCTCCCCTGCCCCCGACTCCTCGATCCGAACCGCTCGCACCGGGACTGCCCGGCTACCGCCGGATGAGCCTCGCGCTCTTCGCCGCGGGCGTCGCCGCCTTCGCGCTCCTCTACTCCACGCAGGCACTGCTGCCCGCCGTCTCCGCCGACTTCGGCGTGACGGCCTCGGCGGCGAGCTGGACCCTCACCGCGGCGACCGGCGCACTGGCCCTCTTCGTGCTGCCGCTCAGCGCG
The DNA here is from genome assembly GCF_040653095.1 of Streptomyces sp. NPDC048057. Lineage (NCBI taxonomy): Bacteria > Bacillati > Actinomycetota > Actinomycetes > Kitasatosporales > Streptomycetaceae > Streptomyces > Streptomyces sp. NPDC048057. Next base: position 3,637 of record NZ_JBEZNF010000007.1, on the reverse strand, counting down.
CTCTCCGAGCGCTTCGGCCGCCGCACCCTGATGACCGTCTCCCTGACCGTCGCCGTCGCCGTCGGACTGCTGGTGCCGTTCGCGCCGAGCCTGGAGGCGCTGGTGGTGCTGCGCGCCGTGCAGGGCGCGGCGCTGGCGGGGGTGCCCGCTTCCGCCATGGCGTACCTCGCGGAAGAGGTCCGTCCGCGGGCGCTGATCGCCGCGATCGGGCTCTTCGTCGCGGGCAACAGCATCGGCGGGATGAGCGGCCGGATCGTCACCGGCTGGGCCTCCCAGCTGGGCGGCTGGCGCGCCGGACTGGCCGCCGTGGGCCTGCTGGCGCTGGTGGGCGCGCTGGTCTTCCGCCTCCTGCTGCCGAAGCCGCGCGGCTTCACCCCCGCGCCGCTGAGCCCGAAGGCGCTGGGGTCGACCGTACGCGAGCACCTCGCGAACCCGCTGCTGCTGCGGCTGTACGTGATCGGCGCGCTCTTCATGACCGTCTTCGGCGCGGTGTACACGATGATCGGCTACCGGCTCACGGAGGCGCCCTTCGACCTCCCCGAGGGCGTCGTCGGCTCGATCTTCCTGGTCTATCTCGTCGGTACGGTCTCCTCCGCGGCCTCCGGCCGGCTGGTGGGCCGCATGGGCCGGCGCGGCGCGCTGTACGCCGCCGTGGTCACCACCGCGGCCGGCCTGCTGCTCTCCCTCTCCGACTCGCTGACCGCGGTGCTGCTCGGACTGGTGCTGATCACGGCCGGCTTCTTCGCCGGGCACGCGGTCGCCTCCTCCTCGGTGAGCCGTACGGCGACGACGGGTCGGGCGCAGGCGTCGGCGCTGTACCAGTCCGCGTACTACGTCGGCAGCAGCGTCGGTGGCGCGCTCGGCGCGCTCGCCTTCCACTCCGGCGGCTGGGCGGGCACCGTGGCGCTGGGCCTGCTGGCGGTCGTCGGGGTCGTGTCGATCACGGGGTACGGGAGTTGGTCGGCGGCGCGGGCGGCTGCGCGGGGCGCAGTCGGCTGACCCCGCGGCGCGGACCGTACGGCCGGCGCCCTTTGTCGCAAAACCGAGACGTCTTTTGTACAACTGCTGCTCCCGCCCCTTCGTCCAACCCATCAGAGCCGGTGCAACGGCCGGCTCCCATGGGGAAGATCGCTGGAAATCCCAGAAGTTCCTGTCGATCGAAGAGGAAAAGGGGGGCACCACATGAAGAACGTACGCAGACGCGCGGGGGTCGTTCTCGGCGTCGCGGGCATGGTCGTTCCGTTGGCCGTGGTCTTCGGCTCGGGCACCGCCCAGGCGGCGTCGGCCTGTACGGCGTCCGCGGGGCCGCACCAGAAGCAGGTGGAGCGGTTCCTGGGGCGGCCGGTCGACGGCAGGCAGTCGACGGCGGACTGCCGGGCGATCCGCTCCTTCCAGGCGCAGCACGGGATCACCCCGGCCGCCGGGTACGCGGGCCCGCTGACCTGGCGGACGATGGACACCATCCTCCAGCAGCGCGCGGCCGGCTCCAACCCGAACAAGGCGGGGAAGTGCCCGACGAACAAGGGCCGGATCGCCTGTGTGGACCTGACCCGCCAGTTGACCTGGATCCAGGACGGGTCGAAGCTGAAGTACGGGCCGGTTCCGGTGCGCACCGGACGGGACGGCGCGGAGACGCGGACCGGCCTGAAGAAGGTGTACTGGAAGAACCTCAACCACGTGTCGTCGCTGTACGGCGTGAAGATGCCGTACGCGCAGTTCTTCGACCGCGGGCAGGCGTTCCACTCGACGACCAAGTCGATGTACAACCCGCCGGGTTCCGCGGGCTGCGTCAACATGCGTCCCGCTGACGCCAAGGCGTACTGGAACCTGCTGAAGAACGGCGACGAGGTGTACGTATACGGTCGGAAGCCGGGAACCTGAGCCGCGTTGTCAGTGCCCTCCTGTAGGTTCCCGACCCAAGGACTGGTTCCGATGGGTTACAGGGGTGGACCCCAATGAGCGAGCTGAGCGATCTGGCGACCGCGAGGGAATCGCAGGCGGCACAGGCAACACCGGCGACACAGGAAGACCTGGAGCGTTACCGGCGCGAGCTGACCGGTTACTGCTACCGGATGTTGGGCTCCTCCTTCGAGGCGGAGGACGCCGTCCAGGACACGATGGTGCGTGCCTGGCGGAGCATGGAGAAGTTCGAAGGGCGTTCGTCGCTGCGGTCCTGGTTGTACCGCATCGCGACGAACGTCTGCCTCGACATGTTGAACGCGGGCAAGCGCCGGGCCCGCCCGATGGACCTCACCGGTCCGACGCCGGTCGCGCAGGCGCAGCTCAGCAGCCGCCCGGAGGCCACCTGGCTGGAGCCGGTGCCCGACGGGCGGGTGCTGCCGTCGGTGGCGGACCCCGCGGAGACGGCCGTCGAGCGGGAGACGATCCGGCTCGCGTTCGTCGCGGCGCTCCAGCACCTGCCGCCGAAGCAGCGCGCGGTGCTGATCCTGCGCGAGGTGCTGGCCTGGAAGGCCAGTGAGGTCGCCGAGCTGCTGGGCACCTCCGTCGCTTCGGTGAACAGCGCCCTGCAGCGCGCCCGGGCGACGCTCGCCGAGTCCCCGCCGGCGCCGAGCGACCAGGCCGACCCCCTCGACGAGGAGCAGCGCGAGCTGCTGGAGCGGTACGTGGCCGCCTTCGAGGGGTACGACATGGAGGCGCTCACCGCCGTCCTGCACGACGACGCCACGCTCTCCATGCCGCCGTACGACCTGTGGCTCCAGGGCCACGAGAACATCGTCGGGTGGATGCTGGGCGTCGGCTCGGTCTGCCGCGGGTCCCGGCTGGTGCCGACCGTGGCCAACGGAATGCCGGCCTTCGCGCACTACCACCAGGCGGAGGACGGCAACGGCCACACGCCGTGGGCGCTCATGGTCATGGACATCCGGGACGGCAAGATCGCGGGGATCAACTCCTTCCTGGACACCGCGCGTTGGTTCCCGATGTTCGACCTCCCGGACCGGCTGGCGCCGGAGGACTCCTAACCGGGCGGCTTGATGGTCTCGGTGAGGCAGCCGAGGCCCACGAGGTGCAGTAGGTCCCGCAGTTCGGGTGGCACGTCGTGCAGACGCAGCCGGGCGCCGTGGCGGCGAGCGGTGAGGTGGAGGCGGGCGACCGCCTCCACCGCGGCGAGGTCGGCCGGGAGCGCCCCCACGTCGCACACCGCGTCGACCGGCTCCCCGCCGTCACGACACCGGTCGTCGATCCGGGCGCCCAGTTCCGTGCAGAGCAGGAGCACGTCGCTGCCGGTCACCCGCCTGGTGATCCGTATGACGACGTGCTCCGGCCCGTCCGGCGGACCGGGCACGCCGTCGCGCTCCTCCGGCTCCGACGCTGTCGGCGTACTACGGCACATGGCTCACGGTCCCCGTTCCGTCGCTCTGCGAACATCTCCTGCGGGGTGGACCGGGGCGGACGCGGTTTCTCATCGGCGGGGGGCCGCGCCAGCGCCGCCCGCGCCCCTACTGGCACACCCGCCGTCCCCCTGCGGGAGCCATGACCACTGCGGCCCGGGGTGGGTTGCTCGCGCAGTTCCGCCCCCTACGCCCAGCTTGATCCTTAACGTCTGGCCTGGTCGCGTGGTCACTCTTTGGAGTGATCGCAGGGTATGAGGGCGGCCTTCCCCGTGATCCTGAACTCT